>NZ_JBTVPY010000011.1:0-197507 GCF_054720805.1 Pseudomonas sp. MT3 | reverse complement strand
TAACCCGAAGGTCGTAGGTTCAAATCCTGCTCCCGCAACCAGACATCAAGAAGAAAGCCACTCTTAGGAGTGGCTTTTTTCGTTGCGCCAGAGAAACTGCTTCAGCAAATCTTCGCCCCCAGGAAGAAATCCTCCCGAGGGACTTGGGAAAACGCGCCACTGCCCCTACTCTGTCGCGCAAAATCGATGAGGTGCCCGATGAGCGCCACCCCCTCCGCACCAGACAGCCCCGCCGCCGGCGAACAGCCGCAGCGCAACGGACTTCTGCACTGGATCAACGCCCATCGCCAGGCGATCGGCCTGGGGGTCACGCTGCTGCTGTTCAGCCTCGCGCTGATCGCCTGCTACCACCTGCTGCGCGACATCGATGCCTATTCCCTGCACGACGCCATCCTCGACGTCCCCACCGCCTCGCTCGCGGGCGCCTTCGCCGCCACCGTCGCGGGATTCATCACCCTGCTGGGCTACGAATGGTCGGCCACCCGCTTCGCCGGGGTGAAACTGTCGCCCTCGGCGCTGCTCACCGGCGGTTTCTCGGCCTTCGCCATCGGCAATGCCGTCGGCCTGTCGATGCTCTCCGGCGGCTCGGTGCGTTACCGCCTCTATGCCCGCCAGGGCCTGGGCGCCGCCGAAGTCGCGCGGATGACCCTGTTCGCCAGCCTCTCGCTGGGCTGCGCCCTGCCGATACTGGCCGCGCTGGCCGCCCTGAGCGACCTGTCCGACGCCGCCCTGGCCCTGCACCTGCCGAGCTGGCTGGTGGCCGTGCTCGCCCTGGGCATCATCGCCTTCTGCATCCTGCTGGTGGTGGGCATCGAGCGCCGCCGCCTGCCGGAACAGCCGTCGCCCGACAGCCACCTGGTGCGCATCGGTCGCCGCACCGTGCGCCTGCCGGGCCTGCGCCTGTCGCTGCTGCAACTGCTGATCACCGCGCTGGACGTGGCCGCCGCCGCCACCGTCCTCTACCTGCTGTTGCCGGAAGCCCCGCCCTTCGGCGCCTTCCTGCTGGTCTACCTGATCGCCCTGGCGGCCGGCGTGCTCAGCCACGTCCCCGGCGGCGTAGGCGTCTTCGAGGCGGTGCTGCTGGCGGCCTTCGCCGGGCAACTGGGTGCCGCACCGCTGGCCGCAGCTCTGCTGCTGTACCGCCTGATCTATGTGGTGCTGCCGCTGATCGTCGCCTGCCTGCTGCTGCTGTTTCTCGAAGCCCGCCGTGTCCTGGTGGCCAGGCAGGCGGTGCGCGTGGCCTCAGGCTTCGCCGCACAGATTCTCTCCCTGCTGGTATTCATCTCCGGCGTCGTGCTGCTGTTCTCCGGCGCCACGCCGTCCATCGATACCCGCCTGAATGAAATCGGCTTCCTGGTGCCGCACCGCCTGATCGATGCCTCGCACCTCGCCGCCAGCCTGATCGGCGTGCTCTGCCTGCTGCTCGCCTACGGCCTGCGCCGCCGCCTGTCCGCCGCCTGGGCGCTGACCCTCGGCCTGCTGGTGGCCGGCGCCGTGCTGTCGCTACTCAAGGGCTTCGACTGGGAAGAAGCGCTGATCCTGAGCGTCACCGCCGTCCTGCTGGTGATCTTCCGCAGCGCCTTCTACCGCCGCAGCCGCCTGATGGATCTGCCCTTCTCGCCGCTCTACCTGGGCGCCGCGGCCTGCGTCATCGGCGCATCGATCTGGCTGCTGCTGTTTGCCTACCAGGACGTGCCCTACAGCCATGAGCTCTGGTGGCAGTTCGCCCTGGATGCCGACGCCCCGCGCGGCCTGCGCGCCGCCCTGGGCAGTTGCCTGCTGCTGGCCGCGCTGGCGCTGTACTGGCTGCTGCGCACCGAGCCGCCGGCGATCCTCGAACCCAGCCGCGAGGAGCTGGATACCGCCGCCGGCATCCTGGCCAACTCGTCGCAGCCGGACGGCGGCCTGGCCCTGTCCGGCGACAAGGCGCTGCTGTTCCACGAAGGCAACGACGCCTTCCTGATGTATGCCCGCCGCGGCCGCAGCCTGGTGGCACTGTTCGACCCGGTGGGGCCGACACAGTCCCGCGCCGAGCTGATCTGGCAGTTCCGCGACCTCTGCGACCTGCACCATGCGCGCCCGGTGTTCTACCAGGTGCGGGCGGAGAACCTGCCGCTGTACATGGACATCGGCCTGACCGCCCTCAAGCTCGGCGAGGAGGCGCGGGTCGACCTGCGCCGCTTCGACCTGGAGAACAAAGGCAAGGAAATGAAGGACCTGCGCTACACCTGGAACCGGGGTCAGCGCGACGGCCTGAGCCTGGAGTTTTACGACGCGGGCCAGGCGCCGATGGAGGAACTACGGGCGGTCTCCGATGCCTGGCTGGGCGGCAAGAACGTCCGCGAGAAGGGTTTCTCCCTGGGCCGCTTCACCCCCGAGTACCTGAACTACTTCCGCGTCGTGGTGATCCGCCACGAAGGCCGTGCCGTCGCCTTCGCCAACCTGCTGGAAACCGCCAGCAAGGACGTGGCGAGCATCGACCTGATGCGCGTGGCGCCTGACGCGCCAAAGCTGACTATGGAATTTCTCATGCTCGGCCTGATCCTGCATTACAAGGAAAGCGGGCACACCCGCTTCAGCCTCGGCATGGTGCCGCTCGCCGGCCTGCAGCCGCGCCGTGGCGCGCCGCTGACCCAGCGCCTGGGCGCCCTGGTCTTCCGCCGGGGCGAGCAGTTCTACAATTTCCAGGGGCTGCGCCGCTTCAAGGACAAGTTCCAGCCCGACTGGGAGCCCCGTTACCTGGCCGTGCCCGCCGGACTGGATCCGCTGGTGGCCCTGGCCGACACCGCCGCGTTGATCGCCGGCGGCCTGAGTGGATTGGTGAAACGCTGAAATGTCGAAACGTCGCTGGCGGCATCTGCTCGCCCTGCTCCTGCTGATCCTCATCGCCGCCGGACTGTTGCTGTGGAGCCGCCCCGCGTCCCAGGCGGTCGTGGAACACCACCAGTTGCCCGACGGCAGCGCCGTCAGTCTGGCCATCCCTGGCAAGCAACCCAATACGCGCGTCCTGCTGGCGGTACAACCGGACCAAAAGCTGGACGACGGCCAACTGCTGGCCCTGGCTCACGACAGCGGGGCCCGCGTGGTGCAGTTCGTCTTCCCGGACAAGGATTGCGCCGCCCAGCAGGCGCGCATCAAGGCCGCTGGCGAGTTGCTCGACGGCCAGCCGACCCTGGTTGCCGGCATCGGTCCGGGCGGCACCTATGCCTGGCGCTGGCTCGCCGGGCAGAGCGACGACAAGGCCCGCGCCCTGTCGGTCGGTTTCTCCCTGGAAAAGCCCGACTGCGCCGCCACACCCCTGCCGCAAAGCGCCGCTCACGGCCACTGGCTGGCCGCCTGGAACGACAACCCGGATGATCCCAGCGCACGCTTCGCCCGTGGCCTGCAGAATGCCGAGACGGTAATCGCCGACTACGACACCCCGCTGCCCAAGGTACTCGCCGACCAGTTGCGCCACCTGCTGCAAGGCGGCAGCGATAACGTGCCGGTAGTGGAAGTCCCCGCTGCCAAGCCGTCGGAAACCGTCACCCTGTTCTACTCCGGCGACGGGGGCTGGCGCGACCTGGACCGCGACGTCGCCGCGCAGATGGCCGAGCTGGGCTACCCGGTGGTGGGCGTCGATGCCCTGCGCTACTTCTGGGAGCACAAGAGCCCCGAGCAGAGCGCCGCCGACCTTGCCGTGCTGATGCAGCACTACCGCGAGAAATGGGGCGCCAAGCATTTCGTGCTGGCGGGCTACTCCTTTGGCGCCGACGTGCTGCCGGCGATCTACAACCGCCTGCCGGCCGACGCCAAGAAGGACGTCAGCGCGGTAATCCTGCTGGCCTTCGCCCGTAGCGGCAGCTTCGAGATCGAAGTGCAGGGCTGGCTGGGCAAGGCCGGTCAGGAAGCCGCCACCGGCCCGGAAATGGCCCGCCTGCCAGGGCCCAAGGTGCTCTGCGTGTACGGTATCGAAGAGAAGGACGAGAGCGGCTGCACCCAGCCGCAGTCGGTCGGGGAGAATCTCCAGCTCCCCGGCGGCCACCACTTCGACGAGAATTATCCGGCCCTTGCCAAGCGCCTGGTCGACGCCATCCGCTCCCGCCAGGCCACCGACAACGAGGGTTGACCTCGATCAAAGGGCCGCGCCAGGCGGCCCTTTCTCCATGCTCCGATGCAGCTTCAGGCTGGCTTAAGGCTCTATGCTGACACTGTCAGCCCCGTCACCGGAACGGGGTCCGTGAAGCCACACAAGGAACCGTCATGAGCCTGACCCGAAAACCCTCCCGTTACGGAAGCCTGTCGATCGCCATGCACTGGCTCATGCTGCTGCTGATTGCGGCGGTATATGCCTGCATAGAACTGCGCGGGAACTTCCCGAAGGGCAGCGAAACCCGCGAGTTGCTCAAGCAGTGGCACTTCATGCTCGGTCTGAGCGTCTTCGTGCTGGTCTGGCTGCGCCTGATCGGCCGCTTCATCTACCCGACTCCGCCTATCCTCCCCGCGCCGCCGAGCTGGCAGATGGTACTGGCCAAGCTGATGCACGTGATGCTGTACGTCCTGATGATCGGCCTGCCGCTGGCCGGCTGGGTGATCCTCAGTGCCGCCGACAAGCCGGTCCCCTTCTGGGGGCTGGAGCTGCCCCACCTGGTGGGCAAGAATCCGGACCTGGCCAAACAGGTCAAGGGCTGGCACGAAAGCATCGCCGTGCTGGGCTACTGGCTGATCGGCCTGCACGCCGCCGCCGCGCTGTTCCACCACTACATCAGCCGCGACAACACCCTGGTGCGAATGCTGCCGGGCAAGGGTGAGGCGAAGCCGGAGTAAGACTCCGCCCTTCGCAGGGCGTGCTTCCGTACAAGCGAGCCTCGTCCGCGATCTCTTCCGGCGCGACGCGGGACAGTAGCGGACGGAAGCCGCTCCTGCATCGTGATTGCCGGTGACTGTGGGGGCCATGCCTGTGATTTGCCCCCAAGGAGCGCTTCTGCAGAAGAGTGCAGCGTTGTGCCGTGCGGTTCGCGAGCGAGCTCGCGCCCACACTACCGGCATACACCGGAGTGCTCTTCGTAGGAGCGAGCTTGCTCGCGAACCCACCCAACGCAGACCCTGCCGACGAGTCGCGGACAAAGTCCGCGACTACCCAATACACCCCAAAGAAAAAGCGCGCCAATCGGCGCGCTTTTTCATGCAGCGAAAACTCAGATCTCCACCTGCGTCCCCAGCTCGATCACCCGGTTCAGCGGCAAATTGAAGTAGCGCAGGTTGCCGTTGGCGTTCTTCAGCAGGAAGGCGAACAACGCCTCGCGCCAGCGCGCCATGCCAATCAGCTTGGATGGGATCACCGTCTCGCGGCTGAGGAAGTAGGTGGTGCGCATCGGGCTGAAGTCCAGCTCGTTGAGGTGGCAGAGCTTGAGCGCCAGCGGAATATCCGGGTCCTCCATGAAACCGAAGTGCAACACAACGCGGAAGAAGCCCTCGCCATAGGCGTCCACCTCGAAGCGGCGATCCGGGCTGACCCGGGGGCTGTCTTCGTTGACCACGGTGAGCAGCACCACCTGCTCATGCAGCACCTGGTTGTGCAGCAGGTTGTGCAACAGCGCGTGAGGCACGGCGTCGGTGCGGGCGGTGAGGAACACGGCGGTACCCTGCACGCGGTGCGGCGGCTGCGAGCGAATGCTGGAAATGAACAGCGGCAGCGGCAGCGAGCCCTCGTCGAGGCGATCCACCAGCAGTTGGCGACCGCGCTTCCAGGTGGTCATCAGGATGAACAGGCCAATACCGGCGATCACCGGGAAGGCACCGCCCTGGACAACCTTGGGCAGGTTGGCGGCGAAGAACAGGCTGTCCACCAGCAGCATCATCAGGAAGAACGGAATGGCCAGCCACAGCGGCCACTTCCACAGCAGCCAGACCACCACGCCCATCAACAGGGTGGTCATCAGCATGGTGCCGGTCACCGCCACGCCGTAAGCCGAGGCCAGTGCGGCGGAAGATTCGAAGCCCAGCACCAGCAGTACCACACCCACCATCAGCGCCCAGTTCACCATGCCGATGTAGATCTGTCCCTGCTCATGGCTGGACGTGTGCTGGATCACCATGCGCGGCACGTAGCCAAGCTGGATGGCCTGCCGGGTCAGCGAGAAGGCGCCGGAAATCACCGCCTGGGACGCAATCACCGTGGCCGCGGTGGACAGTGCCACCATCGGTACCAGCGCCCAGCTCGGCGCAGTGAGATAGAACGGGTTGCGCGCGGCTTCGGCGTTGACCAGGATGGTCGCGCCCTGGCCAAAGTAGTTCAGCACCAGCGCCGGCAGCACCAGGGCGAACCAGGCGCGGGCGATCGGCTTGCGGCCGAAATGGCCCATGTCCGCATACAGCGCCTCGGCGCCGGTCAGCGCCAGCACGGTGGCGCCGAGGATGGCGACGCCGATGCCGGGGTGCGAGACGAAGAAATTGAAGGCCCAGGCCGGGTTCATCGCCTTCAGCACTTCCGGCTGCCGCGACACGCCATAGGCCCCCAGCGCCGCCAGCGCCACGAACCAGGCCACCATCACCGGGCCGAAAAGGATGCCGATGCGCGCAGTGCCGTGCTTCTGGATCAGGAACAGGCCGACCAGCACGATCAGCGACAACGGCACCACCCAGTGCTCCAGGCCGTCGAACGCGATCTCCAGGCCCTCGATGGCCGAGAGCACCGAGATCGCCGGGGTGATCATGCTGTCGCCATAGAACAGCGCCGCGCCAATCAGACCGGCGATCACCACGGTCGCCTGCAGGCGGCGGCGCCCGGTGGCGGCGCGGCGAGCCAGGGCCGACAACGCCATCACCCCGCCCTCGCCCTGGTTGTCGGCGCGCAGGACGAAGATCACGTACTTGATCGACACCACCCAGATCAGCGACCAGAAGATCAGCGACAGCACGCCGAGTACGCCGTCATGGTTGGCCTGCACGCCATAGCCGCCGACGAAGACCTCCTTGAGGGTGTACAGCGGGCTGGTGCCGATATCGCCGTAGCAGACGCCCACGGCGCCGACCATCAGGCCGATCGCGGAGCTGGAATGGGGTTGCTCATGCTCAACGGTGCCGGCGCTTGCATCGGACATGTAACAAGATTCCTCAGGAAAATTCGGCGCATCCTGCTCCGACCCATTCATCGATGCAAGAGCCGGCCGCGTTCGTTCTGAATGACTATAGAGCCTGTTGCCTACAATTACCGGCTGGCAGGCGCCGACAGGAGACTGCGACAGCTTGTCCCAGGGAGACTGGTCAAGCGCGCGGGACGCCGCTAGAATTGCGCACTTTTTGATCAGAGGCGCCGCCAGCGCGCCCTTCGAGGTTAGCCGCACATGTCCACCGCCACACCCAAAGTCGGATTCGTAAGCCTTGGTTGCCCGAAGGCCACGGTCGATTCCGAACGCATCCTCACCCAACTGCGCATGGAAGGGTACGAAATCGTCCCCACCTACCAGGACGCAGACGTGGTAGTGGTGAACACCTGCGGCTTCATCGACAGCGCCAAGGCCGAGTCCCTGGACGCCATCGGCGAAGCCATCGCCGAGAACGGCAAGGTGATCGTCACCGGCTGCATGGGCGTCGCCGAAGACAGCATCCGCGACGTGCACCCCAGCGTGCTGGCCGTGACCGGCCCGCAGCAGTACGAGCAGGTGGTCAATGCCGTCCACGAGGTGATCCCACCCAAGGCCGAGCACAACCCGCTGATCGACCTGGTGCCGCCGCAGGGCATCAAGCTGACCCCACGTCACTACGCCTACCTGAAGATTTCCGAAGGCTGCAACCACAGCTGCAGCTTCTGCATCATCCCGTCCATGCGCGGCAAGCTGGTCAGCCGCCCGGTCGGCGACGTGCTCAGCGAAGCCCAGCGCCTGGTCAAGGCCGGCGTCAAGGAACTGCTGGTCATCTCCCAGGACACCAGCGCCTACGGCGTCGACCTGAAGTACAAGATGGACTTCTGGGACGGCCAGCCGGTCAAGACCCGCATGCTGGAGCTATGCCAGGCGCTCTCCGCGATGGGCGTGTGGGTACGCCTGCACTACGTGTACCCGTACCCCAACGTCGACGACGTGATCCCGCTGATGGCCGAGGGCAAGTTGCTGCCCTACCTGGACATCCCCTTCCAGCACGCCAGCCCGAAAGTGCTGAAGTCCATGAAGCGCCCCGCCTTCGAGGACAAGACCCTGGCGCGCATCAAGAAGTGGCGCGAGATCTGCCCCGAGCTGACCATCCGCTCCACCTTCATCGTCGGCTTCCCCGGCGAGACCGAAGAAGACTTCCAGTACCTGCTGGACTGGCTGACCGAAGCCCAGCTCGACCGCGTCGGCTGCTTCCAGTACTCCCCGGTGGAAGGCGCGCCGGCCAACGACCTGGGCCTGGACGTGGTACCCGATGACATCAAGCAGGACCGTTGGGAGCGCTTCATGGCGCACCAGCAGGCGATCTCCGCCGCCCGCCTGCAACTGAAGATCGGCAAGGAAATCGACGTGCTGATCGACGAAGTGGACGACGAAGGCGCGGTCGGCCGCTCCTACGCCGACGCCCCGGAAATCGACGGCGCCGTGTACATCGACAGCTTCGACGTGAAGCCGGGCGACAAGGTGCGTGTACGCATCACCGACGCCGACGAGTACGACCTCTGGGCCGAACTGGTCTGATCCGCAAGAGCCCCGCTGATGCGGGGCTCTTCATTTGGATGGAAAGAACATGACCAACAACGACGTACTGCGCAGCCTGCGCTACCTGCTGGACATCCGCGATGCGCAAGTCGCCGAGATCACCGCGCTGGCCGGCTTCAACCTCAGCGCGGAGGATGTCGGCGCCTTCCTCGCCCGCGACGACGAGCCGGACTTCGAGCCGTGCAGCGACCGCGTACTGGCGCACTTCCTCGACGGCCTGATCGTGCATCGCCGCGGCCGCGACGAATCGCGCCCGCTGCCGCCGGTGGAGCTGCCGCTGACCAACAACATCACCCTGAAGAAGCTGCGCGTCGCCTTCGAGCTACGCGACGACGACATCCTCGCGATCCTCGACAGCGTAGGTTTCATCGTCACCAAGACGGAACTGGGCGCGTTGTTCCGCAAGCCCGGCCACAACAACTACCGCCCCTGCGGCGACCAGTTGCTGCGCAACTTCCTCAAGGGCCTGACCCAGCGCCAGCAGCGCTGAGGCCGCCGTGCTCTATCGCCTCGCCGCCGACGCCGTGGTGCTGCTGCACCTGGGCTTCATCCTCTTCGTGCTGCTCGGCGGCCTGCTGGCGCTGCGCTGGCCGCGCCTGGCGTGGTTGCATGCGCCGGCGGCGATCTGGGGCATGGCGGTGGAGTTCTTCCACCTCTACTGCCCGCTGACACCGCTGGAAAACCACTTCCGCGCCCTCGCCGGCGATAACGGCTACAGCAGCGGCTTCATCGAGCACTACCTGATCCCGCTGATCTACCCCGCCGACCTGACCGAGGCAACTCAGGCCGTGCTCGGCCTGCTGGTGCTGGCGATCAATCTGCCGCCCTACCTGCTGCTGGCTCGGCGGGCCTTGCGCTCGCACTGAGCGCAACTGGCAGATAGACCAGGCTGAGCTCGCCGGTCGCGTGAGAGCGGATCCTCGGAGGTGCCTCGGTGATGATCAGGAGCCACGCCGGGTACGAAGCAGGCTCTTCCAGATACATCGACAACCGCGCACCGTAGTCGCCGACAATGGTCATGCCGCCGCTAGGGATTTGCCGGAATCCCGTGATGCCTCGTCCGACGCGCACTGAAAAAGCGCGCGGTCCCTCCCGACGATTCGACCAGGGCGCGGCTTCACCTCTGATCGGGTACCATGTTCGCCCCAGCGCCAGCCTCCACCGCCATGCCTCATTCCGTCACGCCCATCGGCCATGTCCGCTCCTGCTTCAAGGAGAAGTTCGCCATCCCGCGCCAGCCGCAACTGGCTCCGGCCGCGACCGGCGTGCTGGAATTGCTGCCGCCGTTCGACACCGGCGATGCGGTGGAAGGCCTGGAGCAGGTCAGCCACGTCTGGCTGATCTTCCTCTTCCACCAGGCGCTGGAAAACAAGCCACGGCTGAAGGTGCGCCCGCCGCGCCTGGGTGGCAACCGCTCCCTCGGCGTGTTCGCCACCCGCGCCACCCACCGCCCCAACGGCATCGGCCAGTCGGTGGTGAAGCTGGAGAAGGTCGAACCCGGCCGCCTCTGGCTATCCGGCATCGACCTGCTGGACGGCACGCCGGTACTCGACGTCAAGCCCTACGTGCCCTACGCCGACATCGTCAGCGATGCGCGCAACGCCATTGCCGACGCGCCGCCCGCCGCCATCGCCGTGCAGTGGAGCGACGAGGCCCTGCGCCAGGCCCACGAGCACGGTGTGCGACTCGGCCAGCCGGTGCGCGAACTGGTCGAACAGTGTCTCGCCCAGGACCCGCGTCCGGCCTACCAGAAGCCGCCGCCCGAGCGCCGCTACGGAGTGCGCCTGTGGGACCTGGACGTGCACTGGCACTACCCGGCCGAGGGCGAGATCCGCGTGCTCGACCTGATTCGCGGCGCCGACTGAAGCGGATCAGCTCACCGGGTTGAGGGCGACCACCTCGCTCTCGAAGCATTCCTGTTCGAGGATCAGCGGCTCCACCAGCGGGCGACTGTCACGGAAGTGCGCGGTCTGGGTGTGCGCGTCATAGGCCGCGTCGTCGCGGTAGATCTCGTAGAGGTAGATCACCTCCGGATCGACGCGGTCCTGGGACACATCGAACACCAGGCACCCCGGCTCATTGGATACCGAAGCGGCGGCATTGACCTTGATGGCGGCCAGGAAATCGTCGGCGGTTCCGGGCTTTACCCGGGTCTTGATAAAGAGACTGTACACAGGGCGCTCCTTTTGTTTTAAATTTAAAACAAATTGTATACAAAAAAGGAACCCCGTCCATGTCCGATCTCCCTGTCCGCCCCGGTCGCCTCAACGGCCTGCGCCACCTCGCCCTGCTGGTGCCGAACCTGGAAGAGTGCGAGCGCTTCTATGTCGACGTACTCGGCATGCAAGTGCTCAACCGCGCCAACGAGGACCTGGTCTACCTCACCTGCGGCAACGACAACCTATCCCTGGGACGCGGCGTCGGTGCGGCCAACGGTCTGCAGACGATGGATCACTACGGCTTCGTGGTCGACAGCGTGGAAGAGCTGGAAGCCTGGTACCAGTACTTCAAGGCCCGTGGCGTAACCCTGCTGGACCGCCCCTTCGACCACGGCGACGGCGCGCGCAGCTTCCATCTGCTCGACCCGGCGGGGAACAAGGTGCAGCCGCTGTATCACCCGGCCGTGTCCGGCCAACGCCTGGCCTGATGCTTCTGTAGGAGCGAGCTTGCTCGCGAACGGTGGTGCACGATACTCCGCAGGTTCGCGAGCAAGCTCGCTCCTACGAAAAGCTCTTCGTGCCGGCTAATACCAGCCTTTCGTCCCGCACCGAACAGTCCCCCTCTGGGAGAGGGCCAGGGTGAGGGCGCTCCCAGCGCACCGACATCCGATCCGACGAAAAACCGCCGCCCTCACGAATCCGGGCCATAAAAAACGCCGCGATCCCATTAAGGACCGCGGCGTTCCTTCAACTCAACAGCGCTGCTTACTTCTCGACGAAGGCGCGCTCGATCAGGTAGTCGCCCGGCTCGCCCATGCGCGGGGAGATCTGCAGACCGAAGCCGTTCAGCACTTCGCTGGTTTCGTCGAGCATGCTCGGGCTACCGCAGATCATCGCGCGGTCGTCCTGCGGGTTCATCGGCGGCAGGCCGATGTCGGCGAACAGCTTGCCGCTGCGCATCAGGTCGGTCTGGCGGCCCATGCTGTGGAACTCTTCACGGGTAACCAGCGGGCAGTAGATCAGCTTCTCTTTCACCATGTCGCCGAAGTACTCATGCTCCGGCAGGACCTTGGTGATGAAGTCCGCATAGGCCAGCTCGCTGACCCAGCGCACGCCGTGAACCAGGATGACCTTCTCGAACTTCTCGTAGACTTCCGGATCCTGGATGACGGAGAGGAACGGCGCCATACCGGTGCCGGTGCTCAGCAGGTACAGGTGTTTGCCGGGCTTGAGGTCGTCCAGCACCAGGGTGCCGGTGGGCTTGCGGCTGACCATCAGTTCGTCGCCTTCCTTCAGGTGCTGCAGGCGCGAAGTCAGCGGACCGTCCGGGACCTTGATACTGAAGAACTCCAGGTGTTCTTCGTAGTTCGGGCTGGCAATGCTGTACGCGCGCATCAGCGGACGACCGTTGACTTCCAGGCCGATCATCACGAACTGACCGGTCTTGAAGCGCAGACCCGGGTTACGGGTGGTCTTGAAGCTGAAGAGGGTATCGTTCCAGTGGTGCACGCTGAGAACGCGTTCGGTGTACAGGTTGCTCATCAAGGACTCCTAGGAGAAACGTGGCGCACCCCAGCAGATCCCGGACGTAGCGCAATTGCGCGACATTTTATAGGCGTCGACAATATCCGCAAAATAAATTATCTGGATATTGCTAATCCAAAACGCAGATAAGGCCGCCCAGTCGCCGCGAAAGGATACCGTCAGGTGCTTCCTACGCCGGGGTGACGAAATGTCGCGCAGCCTTCTCCGGAGCCCCACAGCATGAAGTTCACCCTGCGCCAGCTCGAAGTCTTCGTCGCCGTCGCCCAGCAGGAAAGCGTCTCCCGCGCGGCCGAAGCGCTGTCCATGTCGCAGTCGGCTACCAGCACCGCCCTGGGCGAGCTGGAACGGCAGTTCGACTGCAAGCTGTTCGACCGTTCCGGCAAACGCCTGACCCTAAACGCCCTCGGCCGCCAGTTGCTGCCCCAGGCGGTGGCCCTGCTCGACCGCGGCAGCGAGATCGAGAACATGCTCAACGGCAAGAGCGCCTTCGGCTCGCTGGACCTGGGCGCCACCCTGACCATCGGCAACTACCTGGCGACCCTGCTGATCGGCACCTTCATGCAGCGCCAGCCGGACTGCCGGGTGCGCCTGCACGTGCACAACACCGCCCACGTGGTGCAGCGCATCGCCCACTATGAACTCGACCTGGGCCTGATCGAAGGCGACTGCCAGCACCCGGACATCGAGGTACAACCGTGGATGGAGGACGAACTGGTGGTGTTCTGCGCGCCACAGCACCCGCTGGCCCGCGAAGGCCGCGCGGACCTTGCGCGGTTGATCGAGGAGGCCTGGATCCTGCGGGAGCAGGGCTCCGGCACGCGACTGACCTTCGACCAGGCCATGCGGCACCGCATCGAGCCACTGAACGTGCGCCTGGAACTGGAACACACCGAGGCGATCAAGCGCGCGGTGGAGTCGGGACTGGGGATCGGCTGCATCTCACGCCTGGCCCTGCGCGACGCCTTCCGCCGCGGCAGCCTGGTGGCGGTGGAAACTCCGGATCTGGACCTGCGCCGGCAGTTCTACTTCATCTGGCACCGGCAGAAGTACCAGACCGCGACCATGCGTGAGTTTCTCGACCTGTGCCGCAGCGAAACGGCCGGGGTGACGCGCAGCGACGAGATCGTGCTGCCGATGATTCCATGACGATGCGTTTTTCGTAGGAGCGAGCTTGCTCGCGAACGCTTCACGCCGACGACATCAGGGCCGGGCGATTCGCGAGCAAGGACTGGGCGTCCCCCTCGGTCCTGCAAAGGATGACCGACGCTTAACCCAGCAGGATCCCCGCCCAGGTGACGGTGATGATGGTCAGCGCCACGAACTGGGCGGCGCTGCCCATGTCCTTGGCGTTCTTCGACAGCGGGTGACGCTCCAGGGAAACACGATCGACCACCGCCTCGATGGCAGAGTTGAGCAGCTCGACGATCAGCGCCAGCAGACACACCGCAATCAACAGCGCGCGCTCGCCGCGGGTGACGTCGCAGAAGAACGACAGCGGGATCAGGATGACGTTGATCAGCACTAACTGGCGGAAGGCCGCTTCACCCTTGAAGGCGGCGGCAAAGCCGGCCAGGGAATAACCGGCGGCATTGAAGATGCGTTTCAGGCCGGTCTGGCCTTTGAAGGGGGAAGCGGACACGAGTGTTTCTCACAGGTAAAAGGTCGCGGCACTCTATACCAGCGCGCGTCAAAAAGGAGTCATTCGGTTTGACAGGATGTGACGAAATCACGCCCCCGGGACCGACTCCATCTGCTGCAGCAGCAACGCCGCCTGAGTGCGGGTACGCACGTTGAGCTTACGGAAGATCGCGGTGACGTGGGCCTTCACCGTGGCCTCGGAGACGTTCAGCTCGAAAGCGATCTGCTTGTTCAGCAGGCCTTCGCAGACCATCGTCAGCACGCGGAACTGCTGCGGCGTGAGGCTGGCAAGACCGGCACTGGCGGCACGGACCTCCTCGCTCATCTCGGTCACGGCGTCCACCTGCGGCGGCCACCAGACGTCGCCGTCGAGCACCGCGCGCACCGCCTGCTGCAACACGCTCAGTTCGCTGGACTTGGGAATGAAGCCGCTGGCGCCGAACTCGCGGGAGCGCTGCACCACGGCGGCGTCCTCCTGGGCCGAGACCATCACCACCGGAATCTGCGGATACTGGCCGCGCAGCAGCACCAGACCGGAGAAGCCGTAGGCGCCGGGCATGTTCAGGTCCAGCAGCACCAGGTCCCAGTCCGACTTTTCGTTCAACCTGGCCTCCAGCTCCGCGATGCTCGCCGCCTCCACCAGTCGCGCGTCAGGTCCCAGGCCGATGGTCAGGGCCTGGTGCAGGGCACTGCGGAACAGCGGGTGATCGTCAGCGATCAGGATCTCGTAGGAAGCCATGAAAATTCCTTGAAGGCCGCGCCGAAGTCTTGCCGTGGATAACAGCCAAACCTGCGCAGGGAAGGTCGGAGCCGGATAGAGCACTGCCCGCACATTGTACGCAAAGACAACGCCCGCTGTCCGTGCGAATGCAACGTCAAGGGCACTGTCGTCGCACCCGCAGGCAAGGCGCGCCTCTTTCCAAGCGCCGAGGCTTGCGGCAGAGTTCCGCTTTTTTTCCATCGTTCGAGAACAACAAGATGAAAAGCCACGCGCTGCGCGCCGATATCCTGATGCTGTTTACCGCGATGATCTGGGGCGTGTCCTTCGTCGCACAGCGTCTGGGGATGGACGCCATCGGCCCGTTTCTCTATACCGGCCTGCGCTTCGCCCTGGGCGCGCTGGCGCTGTTGCCACTGCTGGCCTGGTCGAGCAAGCGCGGCGCCCAGCCCTTCAATCGCGGCCTGCTGCTGGCGGGCCTGGCCATCGGCGCCGCGCTCACTCTGGGGATCAACCTGCAGCAGGTCGGCCTGCTGTTCACCAGCGTGACCAACTCCGGCTTCATCACCGGCCTGTACGTGATCATCGTGCCCCTGCTGGGACTGCTGTTCGGCCACCGCACCGGCATGGGAACCTGGCTGGGCGCGGCGCTGGCGGTGATCGGCATGGCGATGCTGAGCATCGGGCCGAACTTCCACGTTGCCTCCGGCGATTGGCTGCAGTTGACCGGCGCCTTCGTCTGGGGCGGCCACGTACTGCTGGTGGGCCTGTTCGCCAGCCGCTACGACCCGATCCGCCTGGCCTTCCTGCAGTTCGTCACCTGCGCGGTCGTGAGCCTGGTCCTGGCGCTGATCTTCGAGGAAATCCGCTGGGCCGCCATCGTCCAGGCCGGCCCCGCACTGCTCTATGGCGGCCTGTTCGGCGTCGCCACCGGCTTCACCCTGCAAGTCGTGGCGCAGAAACACGCCATCGCTTCCCACGCGGCGATCATCCTGTCGCTCGAAGCCGTATTCGCCGCCATCGCCGGCGCCCTGTTCCTCGACGAGACACTGCACCTGCGCGGCTACCTGGGGTGCGCACTAATGCTTACCGGCATGCTGGTGGCGCAGTTGTGGCCGAAAAAGGCCGAGGCGAAGCCGGCCTGATTACAGCGCCGCAACGACGCGGTTCGCGAGCAAGCTCGCTCCTACAAAATCCTCCCGGCTGAGCGCGATGCCAGGACTGTAGGAGCGAGCTTGCTCGCGAACAGCCCGGGAATAGAAGCATCGCGGACAGAGTCCGCTACGAGTCCTGGCCCTGGGTGAAGGGCATCAGCACCTGGTGTGCCGGGCTCTTCTCGTCCAGCGGCTGCTGGCGCTTGGAGCCCAGGTAGCGCTCGCTGAACACATCCAGATAGGCATCCAGCGCATCCCCGGCGCGGCGGTCGCCGGCCAGCCCCAGGCAGAGCGCCGCCACCTCCGCGGTGCACAGGTGCTCATCGAACTTGGAGCGGCGCAGGCGGTAGCGTGACAGCGCATCGGGGGTGATGCTCAGTACCGGGAAGCGGTCCAGGTAAGGGCTCTTGCGGAACATCTTGCGCGCCTCGTTCCAGGTCGCGTCCAGCAGGATGAACAGCGGGCGCTTGCCCTCCTGCGGCATCACCTCGGTCACCACGCGCTCGGGCTGGACGAACTCGCCGGGGAACACCACGTAGGGCTGCCATTGCGGATCGTCCAGCAACGCCAGCAAGGCCGGATCGACCTCGATGCGCGACCAGCCGAACGCCCAGGTCTCGGGCACGGTCTCGGCGATCAGCCAGCCAGTGTTGCTGGGCTTGAGCGGCTCGGTATCGAACATCACCAGACACATCGCCGCGTTCGACTCGACCTGCGGACGCAGGCCACACATGCAGTAGTTCGGCCGCAGACGGCAGCCGGCGCAACGCGGCGAGCGCGAACCACGGGCCACGAACGGCTTGACGCAACGGGCAAGGCGTTCATCGCGAAGACGGGCAACGGCGTGGCTCATGAACGCGCCACCGGGGCGAGGGAAAGCGATTGGAACATCGGCTGCTCGGACAAAACGAAAGGTGCAGGCCGGTGATTGTAACAGAGCCGTCCTATCTCCCGACGCCAGAGGACCGCCGTGCGGCGCCGCCGCGACACGTGCTCCTCGGCACGGACGCGCTTTTCAGGGACAATGGCGACCAGGAACAACCGGCGAACCCCGATGGGTCCGCACGGTCGAATCGGCACCATTGTCAGGAGATGCCCATGCTGCGCCTCACCGCCCTCGCCCTCTGCCTCGTTCTTCCCGCCGCCCACGCCGCGTCGAAGAAGGACTTCGAACTGACCCAGACCCTGGAAAAGGTCGCCAAGGAGAGCAGTGAAGGTACCCCGCGCGCGATCAACGAAGACATCCTCGACCAGGGCTACACCGTCGACGGTCCTCAGTTGATCAACCACCTGAGCGTGCGCGCCAGCCACGCCGAGAAAATGCGTGCCAATCCCGACAGCGTGCGCAGCCAGCTGGGCGACAGCGTCTGCAGCAATACCGCCTACCGCCAGTTGCTGGCTCAGGGCGCGATCCTCACCTACAGCTTCACCGAGTACAAGACCAACGCCCCGGTCGCCACCGAGCGCTTCGACGCCGGCAGCTGCAAGATCAAGCTGCAGAAGTAACCTCGCCCCGCCATGCTCGACAAGCTGCAGCTGTTGAAGATCGCGCGCACGCCGATGCCGTTCGGCAAGTACCAGGGGCGCATGCTGGTGGACCTGCCGGAAGAGTACCTGCTGTGGTTCCACCGCAAGGGCGAGTTCCCCAAGGGTGAACTGGGCCAGTTGATGCAACTGACCCTGGAGCTGAAGATCGACGGTCTCGATAGCCTGATCAAACCGCTGAAACGCTGAACCCCGCGCAACCGCCCTCCGACGGTTGCGCGCGGCCTGTCAACGCAACAACGCCGGATCGCCCTTTCCCGCCACCGCCGCTGCCTCTTCGGGCGTCAACAACGCGGTGCGCGGGACATCCAGCAGGCGCGCGCAGGCGACCAGCACATTAGCCCAACAGGCGCGGTTGGCGAACAGCATGCCCGCCTCGTCCAGCGTACCGCCCTGGTTGCGATAGCCCAGCACCGAAGTTTTCAGCGCATCCGGCAGGATCGGCCAGAGGTGTCCGCGCGCCACTTCGGGGCGCATATGCGTCAGCAGCACCCGGCGCTCGCAGTGGTTGGGGAACAAGCGGGCGGTCAGCGCCTCGTCGGCCACCGACTGCAGTTCCCAGCTGTCGCGAGGGGCGCGGAAGCGGCCCGGCTCCTGTAGATACACCAGCCGATAGGGATAGCCAGCCTCCTCCAGGCGCATTGCTGCGCGACGCATCTCCGCCAGTTGATAACTGCCGTTGGCGATCAGCAGCAACGGAGCGCTGCCCGGATGCTCCTCCAGCACCAGCGCGCCATCGCGGGCCAACTGCTCGGCCTGGGCCCGACTGAACTCCGAGGGGCGCTCGCGCTTGGGAATCACCATGCAGGTCAGTTGCCCACGGCTGCGGTAAATCTCCGGCAGCAGCGCCAGCACACTGTTGTGGTCCGCGGGGAAGACCACCCGCACCATATCGCTCATCTCGCCCAGCAGCGCCTCGCAGAAGGTAGTGTCCTGGTGCGACTGCTGGTTCTTGCCGTTCTCCCAGGTGTGCGAAGTCGCCACCAGCGGCCAGCCGAGCCAGCCGGCGGGGCGGCCAACTTCCTTCTGCTGACGGGCGAAGATGATTGTCTGGCGCACCGCGCCCAGCATCTTCACGCAAAAGGCCTCGTAGCTCGCCACCAGATTGAGGCCGCCCTGGTTGGCCAGGCAGGCGGAGACCACCGCTTCCTCGTTGAGGGCGGTGATCACCCGGCCGTCGACCGCCTCCAGCGCGCTCTCCGGCTCGGAAACCCGGTGCCGGAGCGCCTTGAGGACGCCGCCCAGGCGATTGCTCGCCAGCTCGTCCGGGTTGCCGACGCGGGCCCGCAGGTCAGGGTTCGCCGCGCACAGGTCGACATAGAAGCGGTCCAGTGCCGCCATCGGCGAACAGAGGTCGTTGCGGTAATGCAGCTCGGGGATCGACGGCTCGATAGGACGACGCACCGCCAGCGGATTATCCCGCTCCAGCCCCCGGCCAGCGCGAGAGGCACTGAACAGCGCGCAGGCATCGGCCAGCACCTGCGGTTCGACCCAGAGCGGCGCCACATGCTGGTTGAACAACTCACGCGCCTGCGCATCCTCGCTCGGATTGCCCGGCAGCGGCAGGTTGTGCGCGGCGTTGCTGCCGGCACCGTAGAAACCGAAGCCCTTCACCGTTTCCGCAATGCCGTAGGGAATCGGCAAGGGATAGTGGAGGATGCCGCGGTCCTTGTCTTCCACCCGATGTGCCAGCCGCTGCTCCATTTCCCACAGGGCGCAGACGAAGGCCGCGGGATCGCGCCCGTCGAAGCTGACCGGGTCGAAACCGCAACGGCGCAGGTGCTGCTTGAAGCCCGCCAGGCCTTCGTGGGTCCCCAGGTCGGTACGCTGCTCGATGCGCCGGCCATTGGCGATCATCACCGGCAAAGCCGTCCCGCAGTCCTCGGCCCGCCACCAGCGCGGAATCCAGTCGCTGCCGCGTTGCTCCTCGGCGGCACCGTCGGAGAGAAACGCCACCAGCGTCTCGCCCGGCAACGGCATGTGCGCATACATCAGTTCGGCGAAACCGAGGTAGCCGCCTTCGGCGATACCACCCGCGGTGTGCGCATTGACGTGGCTGCCCAGCGGCGCGGCAACCCTGCCGTCCGGCGCCTGAACGTAGCTGTAGAAGTCCTGTACCAGCCGATTCAGCCCGTCCTCGCCCTGCCCGTAGGCGGTGGCCTGCTCCGGGTGCAGGTTACCGGTCAGCACGTTCAGTGCGTCGATCGCCGACACGCAGTGCCCCTGCCCCATCAGCCAGCCCCGCGTCTTGCCGCTCAAGGCATTGAGCGCCAGGTAGCCGGCGTAGGCCGGCACCATGTTCAGCGCGCCACCGGTGTGCCCCTCGGGCTGTGCCTTGAAATCCTCGGCCTGCAGCGGCTCGCCGTTCAGGCGTACGCGCCGGGCATAGGTCATGTGCGCCACCAGCCAAAGGCCGGCACAGGTCAGTTGATCCAGGGCGCTGAACATCCGGTAGACGCTCGCCAGATCCGGCTGCAGGCGGTACTGGACCAATTGATGAGCCATGCGGAAAACCGCCGCCTGGGTCTGCGCGCTATGCTGAAGCGGACCTCGGCCATGCAGCCATCGGGCGTATGCCGGTTCGGCGGCCGCATGGGCGGCGAGTTCTTCCGGACTGGGCAGGATCTGTGACATATCGGCTCTCCCTCGGGTATGACTGGAAGTCTAGGTCGCCAGATCGGAGAGGCGCTGACATGTATCAACGCCCCGTCCGCCCAATCGGGCAAGGCTGAAAGACAATTCCGACAAGGAGGCGATATGGCGCTACTCACCTTCATCGGCGCGATCCAGGAAGTCACCGGTTCCTGCTACCTGCTGGAAACCCGCGACGGCATACGTGTGCTGCTCGAATGCGGCATGCGTCAGGGACGCAGCGCAAGCAAGGGTACCCGCGACAATGAAGCGAGCAATCGCAGTCCGTTCCCGTTCGATCCCAAGGCGTTGGACGCAGTGGTGCTGTCCCACGCCCACCTCGACCACAGCGGTCTGCTGCCGCGCCTGGTGAAGGAGGGCTACAAGGGGCCGATCTATGCCACCGAGTCCTGCTGCGACCTGCTGGAGCTGATGCTGTTGGACTCGGCGCACATCCAGGAAAAGGACGCCGAATGGGAGAACAAATGGCGCGCGCGCCTCAATCGGGCGCCGGTGAAACCGCTGTACACCCAGGAGGACGCTTCCCGCGCGCTTAACCAGCGTCGACGCGTCAGCTATGGCAGCACGGTCGATGTGGCGCGAGGTATTCGCGTCACCTTCCACAATGCCGGCCACATCCTCGGCTCGGCCATCGTCGAGATCGAAATCCACGAATTTGGCATGACCCGTCGCCTGGTGTTCTCCGGCGACCTGGGCAGCACCTGCTCACCGCTGATGCGCACGCCGACACCATTGGCTCGCGCCGACGTGGTGCTACTGGAGTCCACCTACGGCGACCGCGACCACCGCGACGCCAACGAAACTCTGCTGGAACTGGCCGGCATCCTTGCGCAGGCCCAGCGCGACGGCGGCAACGTGCTGATCCCGGCCTTCGCCGTCGGCCGCACACAGGACCTGATCTACTACCTCGGGCGCTTCTACCAGGAAGGCCGGCTACCGCAGCAAGTGGTCTATCTCGACAGCCCGATGGCCGCCCAGGCCAACCGCATCTACCTGCAGCACATCAGCGAGTTCGCCGACAGCGACCGCGAATACATGCGCGGCACCGGCACGGCGAAGGTAGGCGAATGGCTGCCGATCCTGCACACCACCCAGAGCGTGGAGGAATCCATGATGCTGAACCGCATCCAGAGCGGCGCCATCATCATCGCCGGCAGCGGCATGTGTACCGGCGGCCGGATAGTCCACCACCTCAAGCACAACCTCTGGCGCGAGGAATGCCACATCGTCTTCCCCGGCTTCCAGGCCAAAGGCACACTGGGACGCGCCATCGTCGATGGCGCTGAATCGGTACGCATCCTGCGCCAGCGCATCGGCGTGCGGGCGCAGATCCATACCCTTGGCGGATTCTCCGCCCACGCAGGACAATCGCAATTAATTCAGTGGGTTGGCCACTTCGAGCACAAACCCGAGCTATACCTGATACATGGCGAACGAGAAAAAATGGATGCGCTGCAGACGGCCCTCCACGAACGCCTGAACTGGAACGCGAACATACCGGAACCGGGGGACCGGATAGCGATCTGAAGTGGAGGTCTCACGGACTGTCACATCCCGCGTGTCAGACTGCACAGGCCTCCTGCATGAGACCTGTGCATGACGCAACGCACTACCCGTCCCGGCGACACCTTGCGTGAACGGCCGCGGCGCATGGACAGGCCAACAGGGGTTGATGAACAAGGAGTATCAACATGCCCTATGAGCCCGACGACTACCTCTCCAGACACTTCCAGACCAGCGGCATCGACCTTGCGCAGAAAGTAGAGGAACTGGCCGAACTGGCCGCCCCCGGCGGCAGCCAGAACCTGCCGCTCTACCGCGAAATGCTCACCACCGTCGCCCGCATGGCCCAGGCCGACCGCAACCGCTGGGACGCCAAGATCATGCTGCAGACCCTGCGCGAGATGGAGCACGCCTTCAGCACCCTGGAGCAGTTCAAGCGTCGCCGCAAAGTCACGGTGTTCGGCTCGGCCCGCACGCCGGCCAACCATCCCGTCTATGCCCTGGCCCGCGACCTGGGCGAAACCCTGGCGCGCTACGACCTGATGGTCATCACCGGCGCCGGCGGCGGCATCATGGCCGCCGCCCATGAAGGGGCCGGCCTGGAAAACAGCCTCGGCTTCAACATCACCCTGCCCTTCGAGCAGCACGCCAACCACATCGTAGACGGCACCAGCAACCTGCTGTCGTTCCACTTCTTCTTCCTGCGCAAGCTGTTCTTCGTCAAGGAAGCCGACGCCCTGGTGCTCTGCCCCGGCGGTTTCGGCACCCTCGACGAAGCCCTGGAAGTGCTCACCCTGATCCAGACCGGCAAAAGCCCGCTGGTGCCAGTGGTACTGCTCGACCAGCCCGGCGGCCATTACTGGGACCACGCCCTGGAGTTCATCAAGGAACAGCTCGAAGACAACGGCTACATCCTGCCCAGCGACATGAACCTGATGAAACTGGTGCACACGGCCGAGGAAGCCGTCGAGGAAATCGCCCAGTTCTACAGCAACTTCCACTCCAGTCGCTGGCTCAAGGATCGCTTCGTGATCCGCCTGAACCATCCGCTGAGCACCCGCGCACTGGAACTGCTGGGGCAGGAATTCGGCAACCTCTGCGTTACCGACGGCTTCCATCAACAGCCCTACAGCGAATCGGAACTGGACGAACCGGAGTTCTCCCACCTCACCCGCCTGGCCTTCGCCTTCAATGGGCGCGACCAGGGGCGTCTGCGCGAGCTGCTGAATTTCATCAACCAGCCGGAAAACTGGGAACGCTGATAGCGAGTCCCGTCCCTGAAACGAACAAGGCACCCTCTCGGGTGCCCTGTTCGTTTCAGTCATCCGACCGTCGACCACTCAGGAGTCGACCGATGGCGTCCATCGAATAGCCTCGATAGCTCAGAAACCGTCCCTGCTGGGCGCGCTCACGAGCATCCTGCGGCAGCCGGGCGAACTTGCGGCGCCAGACCTCACGCAGATTCTCGCTCCAATCGACACTCGCCTCGCTCAGCGCACGGTCGATTTCGCTGCGGGGCAAACCACGCTGCGACAGTTCCTCACGGATCCGCACCGGACCGTACCCGGCCCGCGCGCGGCTGGCGATGTAGCTTTCCAGATAGCGGCTTTCATTGAGCAACCCCTCCTCGGCCAAACGGTCGAGGGCGGAGTCGATCAGGTCCTGTGCGGCACCGCGTTGCCGCAGCTTGCGCGAGAGTTCCGCACGACCATGCTCGCGGCGCGCCAGCAGGTCCATAGCGACCCGCCGCACCGCGACGGGGGTATCGAGCTCGACGGCCACGGCTATCAGTAGTCGGCTTCCGCTTCCGCTTCGGCTTCCGCCGCCGCGAGCTCGGCCTTGGTCGGCGCTGGCTGGTTGGTCAGCAGTTGCTCACGGATGGCCTTGTCGAGGGTATTGCAGATCTCGGTGTTCTCTTCCAGGAACTTGGCGGCATTGGCCTTGCCCTGGCCGATCTTGCTGCCCTGGTAGCTGTACCAGGCGCCGGACTTCTCGATCAGGCCCAGTTGCACACCCAGGTCGATGATCTCGCCGGTGCGGTAGATGCCACGGCCGTACATGATCTGGAACTCGGCTTGACGGAAGGGCGGTGCGACCTTGTTCTTCACGACCTTGACGCGGGTTTCGCTGCCGACCACCTCGTCGCCTTCCTTCACCGCGCCGGTACGGCGGATATCGAGACGAACGGAGGAGTAGAACTTCAGCGCGTTACCACCGGTGGTGGTTTCCGGGTTGCCGAACATCACGCCGATCTTCATACGGATCTGGTTGATGAAGATGACCAGGCAGTTGGCGTTCTTGATGTTGCCGGTGATCTTGCGCAGGGCCTGGGACATCAGGCGCGCCTGCAGACCGACGTGCTGATCGCCCATCTCGCCTTCGATTTCGGCCTTGGGTACCAGGGCGGCCACGGAGTCGACGATGATCACGTCAACGGCGTTGGAACGCACCAGCATGTCGGTGATCTCCAGAGCCTGTTCGCCGGTATCCGGCTGGGAAACCAGCAGGTCGTCGACGTTGACGCCCAGCTTGCCGGCGTAGTCCGGGTCCAGCGCGTGTTCGGCGTCGACGAAGGCGCAGGTGGCGCCGGCCTTCTGGGCCTGGGCGATGACCGACAGGGTCAGGGTGGTCTTACCCGAGGATTCCGGGCCGTAGATTTCGACGATTCGGCCCTTCGGCAGACCGCCGATGCCCAGCGCGATGTCCAGGCCCAGCGAGCCGGTGGAGATGGCGGGGATAGCCTGGCGCTCATGGTCGCCCATGCGCATGACCGCGCCTTTGCCGAATTGGCGTTCGATCTGTCCCAGGGCCGCGGCCAGGGCGCGCTTCTTGTTCTCGTCCATTGAAGTCCTCGCGAAGTCAGGGGGCCGGACGGCCACGAACAACTGTATAAGTAGACAGTATTATTCCACAGGGCAAGCCGCTCGCCTACCCCTGGAGCGGATTTTCCCCGTCCGCCAGTCGCAACAGCCCGGCCAGAGCCGTCGCCACGGTCTGCCGGCGCACCGCCTCCCGATCACCGGCATACAGACGGCGTTCGCTGAACACCTGTTCGCCTTTCCTCCAGGCCAACCAGACGGTGCCTACGGGCTTCTCGGCAGAACCTCCATCCGGCCCGGCAACGCCGCTGACCGCTACGGCAATATCCGCCCCACTGCGCGGCAAGGCGCCGGCGACCATCGCCTCGACCACTTCGCGGCTCACCGCGCCCACTCGCGGGAACAGCTCAGCCGGCACATCCAGCTGGCGCGTCTTCTGGCTGTCGGAGTAGGTAACGTAGCCTGCCTCGAACCAGGCAGAGCTGCCGGAAATACGGGTGATCGCCTCGGCGATACCACCCCCCGTGCAGGATTCGGCAGTGGTGACGCGTAGTCGGTTGGCGACGAGTCGTGCGCCCAGCCGGGCAGCCAGTTCGGTGATGGAAAGATCGGTAATAAAGGAATCGGTGACGGGCACGCTGCGCTCCGGGGTTAAAGAAGGTCAGGCGGATACCGTACACTAGGCGCTTTTGCATGTTGAAGCCGGACAGCCAGAAGCCATGAGTCAAAGCGACCTCTCAGCTCACACCCCCATGATGCAACAATACTGGCGGCTGAAGAACCAGCACCCGGACCAGCTGATGTTCTACCGCATGGGCGACTTCTACGAGCTGTTCTACGAGGACGCCAAGAAAGCCGCCAAGCTGCTGGACATCACCCTGACCGCACGTGGCCAGTCCGCCGGCAACTCCATTCCCATGGCCGGCATTCCCTTCCACTCCGCCGAAGGCTACCTGGCCAAGCTGGTGAAGCTCGGCGAATCGGTGGTGATCTGCGAGCAGATCGGCGACCCGGCCACCAGCAAGGGACCGGTGGAGCGCCAGGTAGTGCGCATCCTCACCCCCGGCACCGTCAGTGACGAAGCCCTGCTCGACGAACGCCGCGATAACCTGATCGCCGCCGTGCTGGGTGACGAGCGCCTGTTCGGCCTGGCCGTGCTGGATATCACCAGCGGCCGCTTCAACGTCCAGGAAATAAAAGGCTGGGAAACCCTGCTCGCCGAACTGGAGCGCCTGAATCCCGCCGAGCTGCTGATCCCCGACGACTGGCCCCAGGGCCTGCCGGCGGAAAAACGCCGTGGCGCGCACCGCCGCGCGCCCTGGGACTTCGATCGCGACTCGGCGAAAAAGAGCCTGTGCCAGCAATTCGGCGTGCAGGACCTCAAGGGGTTCGGCTGCCAGGAACTGACCCTGGCCATCGGCGCCGCCGGCTGCCTGCTGGCCTACGCCAAGGAAACCCAGCGCACCGCCCTGCCGCACCTGCGCAGCCTGCGCCATGAACGCATTGACGACACCGTCATCCTCGACGGCGCCAGCCGCCGCAACCTGGAGCTGGACACCAACCTCGCCGGCGGCCGCGACAATACCCTGCAATCGGTGGTCGATCGCTGCCAGACCGCAATGGGCAGCCGCCTGCTGACCCGCTGGCTGAACCGCCCGCTGCGCGACCGCGCCGTCCTCGAAGCCCGCCAGGAGTCCATTGCCTGCCTGCTGGAGCGCTATCGCTTCGAAATCCTTCAGCCACAACTGAAGGAAATCGGCGACGTCGAGCGCATCCTCGCTCGAATCGGCCTGCGTAACGCCCGCCCGCGCGACCTCGCCCGCCTGCGCGACGCACTCGCCGCGCTGCCGGAACTGCAGAACGGTATGACCGAGCTGGAAGCCCCGCACCTGGGCGAGCTGGCCACCAGCATCCGCACCTACCCGGAACTGGCCGACTTGCTGGCCCGCGCCGTGATCGAGAACCCGCCGGCGGTGATCCGCGACGGCGGTGTAATCGCCCGCGGCTACGACGCCGAGCTGGACGAACTGCAGATGCTCAGCGAAAACGCCGGCCAGTATCTGATGGACCTGGAGACTCGCGAGAAGGCACGCACCGGCCTGCCGAACCTGAAGGTCGGCTACAACCGCATCCACGGCTACTACATCGAATTGCCGCGCGTGCAGGCCGAGCAGGCCCCGACCGATTACATTCGCCGCCAGACCCTGAAAGGTGCCGAGCGCTTCATCACGCCGGAACTGAAGGCCTTCGAAGACAAGGCGCTGTCGGCACAGAGTCGCGCCCTGGCCCGGGAGAAGCAGCTTTATGAAGAACTGCTGGAACTGCTGATCGGTCAACTGGCGCCGCTGCAGGACACCGCTGCTGCCCTAGCCGAGCTGGATGTGCTGTCCAACCTCGCAGAGCGCGCACTTAACCTCGACCTGAACCGCCCGCGCTTCGTCGAAGAGTCCGGCATCCTCATCGAGCAAGGCCGCCATCCGGTAGTCGAGCAGGTGCTGGATACGCCGTTCGTCGCCAACGACCTGAACCTCGACCAGGACACCCGCATGCTGGTGATTACCGGCCCGAACATGGGTGGTAAATCGACTTATATGCGGCAAACGGCGCTGATCGTGCTGCTAGCGCACATCGGCAGTTTCGTCCCGGCCGCGCGCTGCGAACTGTCCCTGGTGGACCGCATTTTCACCCGCATCGGCTCCTCCGACGACCTCGCCGGCGGCCGCTCCACCTTCATGGTGGAGATGAGCGAGACCGCGAACATCCTGCACAACGCCAGCGACCGCAGCCTGGTGCTGATGGACGAAGTGGGTCGCGGCACCAGTACCTTCGACGGCCTGTCGCTGGCATGGTCCGCGGCCGAACACCTGGCCAAGCTGCGCGCCTTCACGCTGTTCGCCACCCACTACTTCGAACTGACCGTGCTGCCGGAAAGCGAGCCGGCGGTCGCCAACGTTCACCTGAACGCCACCGAGCACAACGAACGCATCGTGTTCCTGCACCACGTACTGCCCGGCCCGGCCAGCCAGAGCTACGGCCTGGCGGTCGCACAATTGGCCGGTGTGCCAGGTGCGGTAATTCAGCGCGCCCGCGAACACCTGTCGCGCCTGGAAACCACCAGCCTGCCCCACGAAACTCCACGCTCGAACGATCCGAAAAGCCCGGCGCCACTGCAGAGCGACCTGTTTGCCAGCCTGCCGCACCCCATCGTCGAAGAGCTGATGCGTGTCAGCCCGGATGACCTGACACCGCGCCAAGCTCTCGAATTGTTATATGCATGGAAGATGCGAGTCTGACGGACCGCGAAACAAGCTGTTAGAATCGCGCGCGCTTAGCCGCCCGCCTGAGGAGAAAATTAGAAATGACCTTCGTCGTCACCGACAACTGCATCAAGTGCAAATACACCGACTGCGTGGAAGTATGCCCGGTGGACTGCTTCTACGAAGGCCCGAACTTCCTGGTCATCCATCCGGATGAGTGCATCGACTGCGCCCTGTGCGAACCGGAGTGCCCGGCACAGGCGATCTTCTCCGAGGACGAGGTCCCGGATGGCATGCAGGAGTTCATCGAGCTGAACAAGGATCTGGCCGACGTCTGGCCGAACATCACCGAGAAGAAGGATTCGTTGCCGGACGCCGAAGAGTGGGACGGCAAGCCGAACAAGATGCAGTATCTGGAGCGCTGATCTGCGCTACCAGCAAAAACAGAAAAGGCCCGCCCAGTGCGGGCCTTTCTGCATCCAGAACGTCACTTTTCTGCGGGCAAAAAAAGGGGCGGGATAACCCGCCCACTCTTTCTTCCCTGGTTCATCATCCTGATGAATCGCATCCTGCGATGTCCTGACCGACATCCTTACCGGCATGCGCCTTTCCTTGTACGCAGGAGTGATATTACTCAACCTCCGCGCCTTGGCAACCGAGGCAGTTTCACCTCGCCGTCCTCTTCGCGCACTGACGACAAAAATAAAAACCCTTATAAAACAAAAATATAGAAAATAATTCAGCTCAAGCGAGCAATATCTCAAGCTGAACACTCACACACGATGTAAGCGAATGCTTACATCACGACGCATAAAAAGCCCGGAATTATCCGGGCTTTTTCGAGGTCGACTGTTGTTTACTGGAACAGTGCGTCGCTGGAGAGACCATTCTTCTCGAGGATCTCGCGCAAGCGCTTGAGTGCCTCGACCTGAATCTGGCGGACGCGTTCGCGGGTCAAGCCGATTTCCTGCCCAACCTCTTCCAGTGTGCTGCTTTCGTGGCCACGCAGACCGAAGCGGCGAATCACCACTTCACGCTGCTTGTCGGTCAGTTCCGAGAGCCACAGGTCGATGCTCTCGCTGAGATCATCGTCTTGCAGCAGCTCGCAGGGATCGGTAGGCCGATCGTCCGTAAGGGTGTCGAGCAGCGTCTTGTCGGAGTCCGGGCCAAGCGAGACATCCACGGAGGTCACCCGCTCGTTGAGGCCCAGCATGCGCTTGACCTCGCCCACCGGTTTCTCGAGCAGGTTGGCGATTTCCTCGGGCGAAGGCTCGTGGTCCAGCTTGTGGGTCAGCTCGCGAGCCGCCCGCAGGTAGACGTTGAGTTCCTTGACCACATGGATCGGCAGGCGGATGGTGCGGGTCTGGTTCATGATGGCCCGTTCGATGGTCTGTCGAATCCACCAGGTCGCATAGGTGGAGAAGCGGAAGCCGCGCTCCGGGTCGAACTTTTCCACCGCTCGGATCAACCCGAGGTTGCCCTCTTCGATCAGATCGAGCAGCGAGAGGCCGCGATTGACATAACGTCGCGCGATCTTCACCACCAGGCGCAGGTTGCTCTCGATCATTCTCCGCCGACCGGCAGGATCGCCCTTTTGCGCAAGGCGCGCAAAATGGACTTCTTCTTCCGGGGTCAGCAGCGGCGAGAAGCCGATTTCGTTCAGATACAACTGGGTAGCGTCGAGCGCCCGGCTGTAATCGATGTGCTTGTGTTGCTTGAGAGAGGAGAGAGGGGAAGCCTTGGGAGTGACTTGAAGCGATACCTGCTCTTCGGCAAGCGACTCTTCAAAAATGATGCCGGGCTCCAGAAGGAGCACTTCATCATCGACGTCAAACTCCGGCCCTTCTTTTTTAAGTGCCATGTCGTTATCCCTTGCTGAGTTCGACAACAAGCCCAGGTGCGTCCTTATCCTTAGGACACCAGGGCCCGCTCGCCTACGCAGGGGAACAGCAAGCGTCAACGATTTGGCAGGTATTGCAGCGGATCTACAGGCTTACCCTGGCGGCGAATCTCAAAGTGCAGCTTCACCCGGTCAGTCCCTGTGGAGCCCATCTCGGCAATGCTCTGCCCAACTTTGACCTGTTGCCCTTCCCGCACCAGCAACCTGCGGTTGTGACCGTAGGCGCTTACGTAGGTATCGCTGTGCTTGATGATCACGAGTTCGCCGTAGCCCCGCAAACCACTACCGGCGTACACCACCGTGCCATTAGACGCAGCCAGGACAGGCTGGCCCAATTGCCCGGCTATATCAATCCCTTTATTCAAACTGCCGTTTGATGCAAAACGCCCAATCAGGGTGCCATTGGTTGGCCATATCCAACCACTGACACCACCGCCCGACGTGGCCGGGGTTGCACTGCCGGTGCTGGCTTGAGATGAAGGCGCAGCGGTCGACGGGGTCGGTTTACTGGCGCTGGAGCTCGTGGAAGTCGACTTATTGACAACCGCCGGAGCGACGGGCGTAGCATTTTTTGCGACGGATGGTTGTGTCGACGGCGGACCGCCATCGAAGCGAATCGATTGTCCGGGGCGGATGGTATAAGGCGCGGAAATGTTGTTGCGCGCGGCCAGGGCTCTCCAGTCCCAGCCATAGCGGAAGGCAATGGAGTACAGGGTGTCGCCGGGACGCACCACGTACTGCCCGCTGGTCACCGCCTTGCGCGCGGACGCGCCGCGGTCGACCACGGTGGTGCTGCTACGTGACGAGGAAGTACAGGCCGCCAGCAGAGAGCAAACGGCAATGGCCAGCACAGCGTGGCCCAGGCCCTTGATCCAGTTCCGTTGTCGCAGGGTCGCTGTCAAGCTCACCCATCCCCCTTATCCATGAATTACGCCCGGCCCACTGGCCGGTATTGTATCCGCTGCCGTTGCGCGTACTTCAGCCCAGCGGGCCGTTGAGCAACGGAACGAAGCGCACGGAGTCCAGCACCTGGCGCTGGAAGCCATCCTCGGCACGGACGATCAGCAGCAGTTGCTGAACCTCGCCACCGCCCACCGGAATCACCAGCCGCCCACCGGGCGCCAGTTGGTCCAGCAAGGCCTGCGGGACCTCGGCCGCTGCCGCGGTGACGATGATGCCGTTGTATGGCGCCAGGGCCGGCCAGCCTTCCCAGCCATCGCCCCAACGAAAGACAACATTTCTCAGGTTTAGCTCCGCAAGTCGTTCTTTTGCCCGATCCTGCAGCGCCTGGATACGCTCGACGGAGAACACCCGTTCAACCAGTTGCGACAGCACGGCGGTCTGGTAGCCGGAGCCGGTGCCGATCTCCAGCACCTTGTCCAGCGGGCCGGCCGCCAGCAGCAATTCGGTCATCCGCGCCACCATGAAGGGCTGCGAGATGGTCTGGTTGTGCCCGATGGGCAACGCGGTGTCCTCGTAGGCGCGATGCGCCAGCGCCTCGTCGACGAACAGGTGGCGCGGCGTGCGGCGAATCACTTCGAGCACATGGGCATTGGACAGGCCCTCCTCGTACAGGCGCTGGATCAGCCGCTCTCGCGTACGCTGGGAGGTCATGCCGATGCCTCGGCGGGACAATTCATTGGCCATGATCGAGTCCTCCGATCCAATCGCCAAGGACATTGAACGCCTCCCGGAAGGTCCGGTCCATCTGCAGCGGCGTGATGGACACGTAGCCCTGCATCACCGCGTGGAAATCGGTGCCTTCGCCGCCGTCCTCGGCATCGCCGGCAGCGGCGATCCAGTAGCCTTCCTTGCCGCGCGGGTTGACCACCTTGACCGGCGGCTTGGCACGGGCGCGGTGGCCCAGGCGGGTCAGCTGGATGCCCTTGATGCGTTCCAGCGGCAGGTTGGGGACGTTCACGTTGAGCACGGTGCGCGGCGGCAGCTCGAGCTTTTCGTGGGACTCCACCAGCAGGCGGGCGAAATGCATCGCCGTGGGCAGATTGTCCGTCAGGCGCGAGCACAGCGAGAAGGCGAAGGCCGGCCGGGACAGGAAGCGCCCTTCCAGGGCCGCCGCCACGGTGCCCGAATAGAGCACGTCGTCGCCCAGGTTGGCGCCGAGGTTGATACCCGAGACGACCATGTCCGGCAGTTCGTCCAGCAGGCCATTGAGGCCCAGGTGCACGCAGTCGGTTGGCGTACCATTGAGGCTGATAAAGCCATTGCCCAGGCGGTGGGGATGCAGAGGCCGGTCCAGCGTCAGCGAACTGCTCGCTCCGCTGCGATCGGCTTCCGGAGCGATCACGACGCAGTCCGCATAAGCGGACAGCGCGTCGTAAAGCGCGGCGATACCGGGTGCAGTGGCCCCGTCGTCGTTGGCAATCAATATGCGCATGGGTTTTCCGTCTGCCCTGCCGGCACGAGTTCGATCAGCTCGCGCACGACCGCGGTGGCGAAGCAGCCAGCCGGCAGGACGAATTCCAGTTGCAGGATGTCAGAAGCGGGATAATGCCATGTAAGACCGGGGATGGGGAGGCGCAGAATGCGCCGTTCGTGCGCCAGGTCCGCACCGGCAAGCCACTGGCAAAGCGCCATCTCCACCTGTTGCACGCTGCGCTCGATGTTGCCGGGCGTGCCATTGGCCGGTGAATCGCCCTCGCCCCACATCGGCCCGGTAGGGTGCAGATCCAATGCCGCCAGGCGTGGATCGACGCACTCCGCCTCGCCCGCCGGGAAGAAGCTGCGACTGTCGGTGAAGGCCAGCAGATCGCCGACCTGGGCCTGGTTCCAGGTTCCCTCGGCCACGCGCTGCGCCAGTACCCGGTTGAACAGGTAGCTGCGCGCTGCCGAAAGCAGGCGCGAGCGGACATTGCGATGATCCGGCAGCTTGCCGCGTTCGGCGAAGCCACGGGCGTCGAAGACGTTGCCGCCGTCATGGCCGAAGCGCTGGGTGCCGAAGTAGTTGGGCACACCATTGGCCGCTACCGCTTTCAAGCGCGCGTCGAGCTGCTCGCGATCCGCCTGCAGCTCGGTCAGGCGCAGGGTGAAGCCGTTGGCCGAATGCGCGCCGCGCTGCAGCTTGCGGCGATGGCGGTTGCGTTCAAGGATACGCAGGCTGTCGTCTTCGGCGGCGGATAAGTCCGGATCGGCCTTGCCCGGCAGGTGCAGGCTGAACCACTGGCGGGTCAGCGCCTGGCGGTCCTTGAGGCCGGCGTAGCTGATCATCTTCACCGGCACGCCGGCCGCGCGGGCCAGGCGACGCGCCGCCTCTTCGGTATTCAGCCCGCGCTTTTCCACCCACAGCCAAAGGTGTTCGCCATCCCCCGACAGCGGGATGTCCAGCACTTCGTCAACCTGGAAGTCCTCGGCCACGGCTTTCAATACGCCACGTCCGCAAGGCTCCCCGTGGGCGCGCGGCCCCAGCAGCTCCAGCTCGGTCATGCGCGGCTCAGCAGGGCGACGGCGTGCACGGCGATGCCCTCTTCACGGCCGGTGAAGCCGAGTTTCTCGGTGGTGGTCGCCTTGACGTTGACCTGCTCCAGCTCGACCTTCAGGTCAGCGGCGATGGTCTCGCGCATGGTTTGGATGTGCGGGGCCATCTTCGGCGCCTGGGCAATGATGGTGGTGTCGACGTTTTCCACCTTCCAGCCCTTGGCTTCCACCAACGACAGCACGTGGTGCAGCAGCGCGCGGCTGTCGGCGCCCTTGAACTGCGGGTCGGTGTCGGGGAAATGCTTGCCGATGTCGCCCAGCGCGCAGGCGCCGAGCAGCGCATCGGAAAGCGCATGGAGCAGTACGTCGCCGTCGGAATGGGCGATCAGCCCGAACTTGTGGGGGATGCGCACACCGCCGAGGGTGATGAAGTCGCCCTCGCCGAAGCGATGCACGTCGTAGCCATGTCCGATTCGCATGAAAAAACGCCCTGTTGGTATCAGGGCGTCGATTCTACCGGATCATGCGCGCCGGGGTCTGTTGCCATGCGGCGACACCCCGGCCTGTCTCAGCGACAGAGCACGCCGGCATGGTGCCGCAGGTGATCTTCGATGAAGCTGGCGATGAAGTAATAGCTGTGGTCGTATCCCGGCTGCAGGCGTAGTTCCAACGGGTGACCGGCAGCAGCAGCCGCGTCACGCAGGGCTTCGGGCTTGAGCTGGACGGCGAGGAAGTCGTCGCGGTCGCCCTGGTCCACCAGGATCGGCAGGCGCTCGCTGGCGCCGGCCAGCAGTTCCACCGCATCCCACTCGTGCCAGGCGGACGGGTTCTCACCCAGAAAGCGCCCCAGTGCCTTCTGCCCCCAGGGGCAGTCGCTCGGGTGAGCGATCGGGGCGAAGGCCGACAGGGACAGGTAACGCCCCGGATTGCGCAATGCGCAGATCAGCGCGCCGTGGCCGCCCATTGAGTGCCCGCTGATGCCGCGGCGCTGGGACACCGGGAAGTTCGCCTCGATCAGCGCCGGCAGTTCCTGCACCACGTAGTCGTGCATGCGGTAGTGGCGCGACCAGGGCTCCTGGGTGGCATTGACGTAGAAGCCGGCACCGAGACCGAAATCCCAGGCACCGTCCGGGTCGCCCGGCACCTCGGGACCTCTTGGGCTGGTGTCCGGCGCGACGATGACCAGGCCCAGCTCGGCCGCCAGGCGCTGGGCGCCGGCCTTCTGCATGAAGTTCTCGTCGGTGCAGGTCAGGCCGGACAGCCAGTACAGCACCGGCAGGCCCGCCTCGGGCTCGGCCTGGGGCGGCAGGTAGACCGCGAAGGCCATGTCGCAGCCGAGGGTTGCGGAACGGTGGCGGTAGCGCTGGTGCCAGCCGCCGAAGCTTTTCTGGCTGCTGATGAGCTCGATGGAATCCGTCATGGAAATCTCCTTCCTGCAAGGCCGGGGCGCGTGTACGCCCCGACGTGTCTATCAGTAATGGATGACGGAGCGGATGCTCTTGCCTTCGTGCATCAGATCGAAGGCTTCGTTGATCTTCTCCAGGCCCATGGTGTGGGTGATGAAGGTATCCAGCGGGATTTCGCCCTTCTGCGCCTTTTCCACGTAGCTCGGCAGCTCGGTGCGGCCCTTCACACCGCCAAAGGCGGAACCGCGCCAGACGCGGCCGGTGACCAGTTGGAACGGACGGGTGCTGATTTCCTGGCCGGCGCCGGCGACGCCGATGATGGTGGACTCGCCCCAGCCCTTGTGGCAGCACTCCAGCGCCGCACGCATCAGTTGGACGTTACCCACGCACTCGAAGGAATAGTCCACGCCGCCGTCGGTCATTTCGACGATCACTTCCTGGATCGGCTTCTGGTGGTCCTTCGGATTGACGAAGTCGGTGGCGCCCAGTTCCTTGGCGATGTCGAACTTGGCCGGATTGATGTCCACCGCGATGATGCGCGAGGCCTTGGCCATCTTCGCGCCGATGATCGCTGCCAGGCCGATGCCGCCCAGGCCGAAGATGGCGACGGTAGCGCCTTCTTCCACCTTGGCGGTGTTCAGCACGGCGCCGATGCCGGTGGTCACGCCGCAGCCGAGCAGGCAGACCTTCTCCAGCGGGGCTTCCTCGGGGATCTTCGCCAGGGAAATTTCCGGCAGCACGGTGTACTCGGAGAAAGTCGAGCAGCCCATGTAGTGGAAGATCGGCTCGCCCTTGTAGGAGAAGCGGCTGGTGCCATCGGGCATCAGGCCCTTGCCCTGGGTGGCGCGCACGGCCTGGCAGAGGTTGGTCTTGCCGGATTTGCAGAATTTGCACTCGCGGCATTCGGCGGTGTACAGCGGGATCACGTGGTCACCCACCTTCAGCGAGGTTACGCCCTCCCCTACCGCTTCGACGATGCCGCCACCCTCGTGACCCAGGATGCACGGGAACACGCCCTCGGAATCCTGGCCGGACAGGGTATACGCATCGGTGTGGCAGACGCCGGTGGCGACGATGCGCACCAGGACTTCGCCCTTCTGCGGCGGCGCCACATCCACTTCGACGATTTCCAACGGCTTGTTGGGGGCGAAGGCGACGGCGGCACGGGACTTGATCATCTGGAAACTCCTGAACGAAGGAAACGACAACGCCCGCCTGGGGCGGACGGGTTCGGCGCGGCGGCCGAGAAACCGGGACGGGCCGGGGCCACGTCGGGGAGTGTTCGGGGCAACGCGGCAAAAGTACGCCCCAAAGCCTTGGAAGTGTAGAAAACCCCGTTTCAGGGAATAATCAGGCAATAATCAAAACATTATTGCCATACAGGGATAATCCAGATGCACCGCTGGGAAGGACTGGACGAATTCGTCGCCGTCGCCGAAACCGGCCAATTCACCGCCGCCGCCGAACGCCTGGGTGTTTCGTCATCGCATGTCAGCCGCCAGGTCGCTCGACTGGAAGAGCGTCTGCAGACTCGCCTGCTGTATCGCAACACCCGCAAGGTCACGTTGAGCGAGGCTGGCCAGACATTCCTGCAGCATTGCCGGCGCCTGCAGGACGCTCGCGAGGAGGCGTTGCGGGCGGTCAGCGACCTGTCCGCCGAACCCAAGGGCCTGCTGCGCATGACCTGCGCCGTGGCCTACGGCGAGCGCTTCGTGGTGCCGCTGGTGAACGGGTTCATGGCGCAGTTTCCGCAACTGCGGGTGGAGATCGAGCTGTCCAACCGTCAGCTCGACCTGCTCCACGAAGGCTTCGACCTGGCGATACGTCTCGGCCGCCTGACCGATTCACGGCTGGTAGCGACACGTCTGGCGCCGCGCGTGATGTACCTCTGCGCCACGCCGGACTATCTGGCCCGCCACGGCACACCACAGAGCGTCGCGGAGTTGGCGCAGCACAATTGCCTGGTGGGCAGCAGCGACCAGTGGAGCTTCCTCGAGGACAGCCGCGAAACCCAGCACCGGGTGCAGGGCAACTGGCGCTGCAACAGCGGCCAGGCGGTGCTCGATGCGGCACTGCGCGGTTTCGGCCTCTGCCAGCTGCCGGACTACTACGTGCTGGAACACCTGCGCAGCGGCCGCCTGGTCTCCCTGCTGGAGGCCCACCAGCCGCCGAATACCGGCGTCTGGGCGCTCTACCCGCAACAACGGCACCTGTCGCCCAAGGTTCGGCAACTGGTGGATCATTTGAAGGAAGGCCTGCAGAGCCTGCAGCCATCGCCCTTGCCATAGGGCAAGCGGAACCACGCCAGCTTGACTAGAATGGCGGACTTTCCCGCAACACAGGTTCAAGGACGACAGATGTCAGCCCTTTCCTCCTTCCGTGAGCGCTATCTGCTGCGCTTCTGGTCGCCTCTACCGACCCTGGTCGCCCTGGGCGTCATTTCGGCCTACTACTTCGCCATGACCGGCACCTTCTGGGCGGTTACCGGCGAGTTCACCCGCTGGGGCGGCCACGTGCTGTCCTGGTTCGGCCTGCAGCCCCAGGAATGGAGCTACTTCAAGCTCATCGGCCTGCAGGGCACGCCGCTGGATCGCATCGATGGCGTGATGATCATCGGCATGTTCCTCGGCGCGCTGGTCTGCGCGCTCTGGGCCGGCAACGTCAGCCTGCGCTGGCCGACCAGCAAGCGCCGCCTGCTGCAGGGCCTGATCGGCGGGGTCATCGCCGGCTTCGGCGCGCGCCTGGCGATGGGCTGCAACCTCGCCGCCTTCTTCACCGGCATCCCGATGTTCTCGGTGCATGCCTGGGCCTTCATGTTTTCCACGGTAATCGGCGCCTGGTTCGGCGTGAAGATCAGCCTGCTGCCCTTCCTGCGCATTCCGCTGAAGGTCGGCGGCAAGGCTGCGGTGCTACCCAGCGCCGAAGCCCTAGCCCAGCGCGCCAAGTTGCAATGGCGCCTGGGCATGGGCGTGCTGGCCATTGCCGCGCTGTTCGCCGCCTGGCGCTTCGAAGTCTCGCTGGTGCTGGGCATGGCCTGCCTGTTCGGCCTGCTGTTCGGCGGCCTGATCGAGCGCGCGCAGATCTGCTTCACCAGCGCCGCCCGCGATCTCTGGACCACCGGCCGGACCCAGGCCGCACTGGGCATCCTGCTGGGCATGGCCGCCGCCTGCGTCGGCACCTTCGCGGCGATCCACAACGGCCTGCCGCCGAAGATCTTCTGGATGGGCCCGAACGCCGTGATCGGCGGCGTGCTGTTCGGCATCGGCATCGTCCTCGCCGGCGGCTGCGAAACCGGCTGGATGTACCGTTCGATGGAGGGCCAGGTGCACTTCTGGGTGGTCGGTGTCGGCAACGTGATCGGCGGCACCCTGGTCGCGGTGTACTGGGATCAGCTCGGCACCAGCCTCGCCCTGCCCTATCCCAAGCTCAACCTGCTGCAGGAGCTCGGCCCCGGCGGCGGCCTGCTGATCACCTTCGCCGGCCTCGCCCTGTGCATGCTGCTGGTACAACTCAACGCGCAACGCTTTACCCGTAAACGGAAACCGTCCGATGCCCGACACCAAGACGCCGACGCTGTCGCTTGATCTGCGCGGCGAACACTGCCCGTACAACGCCATCGCCACCCTGGAAACCCTGGAGACGCTGAAGCCGGGCGCTCTGCTGGAGGTGATCACCGACTGTTCGCAGTCGGTGCATGGCATTCCGGAAGACACCCAGCGCCACGGCTACCACTGTCTGGCAGTGGAGCAGCATGGAGCGCTGTTCCGCTTCCTGATCGAAGTGCCCTTGCTGGGCTGACGGTTTTTTCGTAGGAGCAACTGTCTTTTCCAGGGAGTTCTTCGCTGGGCCTTCCCCCTCACCCCAGCCCTCTCCCTCAGGGAGAGGGGGCAGTCCGTACCGGCTGACACCGTGGCTTCCTCCTGCACCGAACGGTTCCCTCTCCCGCTTGCGCGAGAGGGTTAGGGTGAGGGGCTCTTGATCTCGTAGGAGCGAGCTTGCTCGCGAGCGGGTTCGCAGCGGGGCTGTTCGCGCGCAAGCTCGCTCCTACAGAGAAGAATTGGGATTAGCGCTTGGCGAAGTTACGCTGCAGGCGCTGCAGGTCTTCCGGAGTGGTGACCTTGATGTTGTCCGCCCGCCCTTCCACCATGCGCGGCGCATAGCCCGCCCATTCCATCGCCGAGGCTTCGTCGGTGATGGCCGCGTCGGCCACCAGCGCATCAGCGAGCGCACGGTGCAGCGCGCCGAGGCGGAACATCTGCGGGGTATAGGCCTGCCAGACCACGCTGCGGTCGATGGTTTCCACCACGCGACCGTCGGCACCCACGCGCTTGAGGGTATCCCGCGCGGGCACGCCGAGCAGGCCACCCACGGCGTCGAATTCCAGTTCACCCAACAGGCGATCCAGATCCGCGCGAGCCAGGTTCGGCCGGGCGGCGTCGTGCACCAGCACCCAGTCGTCGCTGCCAGCGCCCAGTTCGGTCAGGCGCAGCAGGCCATTGAGTACGGAATCGGCGCGCTCGCGGCCGCCGTCGGCACGCTGGATCAGTTCGTTGGAAGCGCTCGGCAAGGTCGGCCACCAGGGATCGTCGGCGGCCAGGCACACCACCAGCCCCTTCAGCCGGGGATGGCCGAGGAAGCAGTCGAGGGTGCGTTCGAGAATGCTGCGACCGGCGAGGTCGAGGTATTGCTTGGGGCGGTCGGCGCGCATCCGCGAACCGATGCCGGCGGCCGGGATCACGGCCCAGAAGGCGGGAGTGGTCATTGCGCGAGCTGGTAGAGGGTTTCCTTGTCCTTGACCATGCCGAGTTCGTGGCGTGCACGCTCCTCGACGGTCTCGGTGCCTTTCTTGAGCTCGGCGACTTCCGCCTCGAGGATGCGGTTACGTTCGAGCAGGCGCTCGTTCTCGCCCTGCTGGTCGGCGATCTGCTTCTGCAGGTCGCGCACCTGCGCCAGGCTGCCATCGCCGATCCACAGGCGATACTGCAGGCCAGCGAGCGCCAGGATCAGCACGACGAACAGCCAGTAAGGGCTACGTAACCTCAAACCATCAGCTCCCTATACGCAAAGGGGTGGCTCCTGCCACCCCTTCACCGTACCAGACTCGGATCAGCCGCGGAATTCCGCACGACCACGGTACGGCGCCTTGGCGCCCAGCTGCTCTTCGATACGCAGCAGCTGGTTGTACTTGGAAACGCGGTCGGAGCGGCAGAGGGAACCGGTCTTGATCTGACCAGCGGCAGTGCCGACGGCCAGGTCGGCGATGGTGCTGTCCTCGGTTTCGCCCGAACGGTGCGAGATCACCGCGGTGAAGCCGGCGGCCTTGGCCATCTGGATAGCTTCCAGGGTCTCGGTCAGCGAGCCGATCTGGTTGAACTTGATCAGAATCGAGTTGCCGATCTTCTCGTCGATGCCGCGCTTGAGGATCTTGGTGTTGGTCACGAACAGGTCGTCGCCAACCAGTTGTACCTTCTCACCGATCTTGTCGGTCAGGACTTTCCAGCCAGCCCAGTCGGACTCGTCCATGCCGTCTTCGATGGAGATGATCGGGTAGCGCTGGGTCAGACCGGCCAGGTAGTCGGCAAAGCCTTCAGCACTGAACACCTTGCCTTCGCCTTCCAGGTCGTACTGGCCGTCCTTGAAGAACTCGGAGGAGGCGCAGTCCAGGGCCAGGGTGACGTCGTCGCCCAGCTTGTAGCCGGCGTTGGCGACGGCTTCGGCGATGGCGGCCAGGGCGTCTTCGTTGGAAGCCAGGTTCGGCGCGAAGCCGCCTTCGTCGCCCACGGCGGTGTTCAGGCCACGGGCCTTCAGCACAGCTTTGAGGTGGTGGAAGATTTCGGCGCCCATGCGCAGCGCGTCGGCGAAGTTCTTGGCGCCAACCGGCTGGACCATGAATTCCTGGATGTCGACGTTGTTATCGGCGTGCTCGCCGCCGTTGATGATGTTCATCATCGGAACCGGCATGGAATACTGGCCCGGGGTGCCGTTCAGGTCGGCGATGTGCGCGTACAGTGGCACGCCCTTGGCCTGAGCGGCAGCCTTGGCGGCGGCCAGGGAGACAGCCAGGATCGCGTTGGCGCCCAGCTTGCCTTTGTTCTCGGTACCGTCGAGATCGATCATCGCGTGATCCAGACCTTTCTGGTCAGCCGCGTCCTTGCCCAGCAGCAGGTCGCGGATCGGGCCATTGATGTTGGCCACGGCTTTCAGCACGCCCTTGCCCAGGTAACGGCTCTTGTCGCCATCGCGCAGTTCGAGAGCCTCGCGGGAACCGGTGGATGCACCGGACGGGGCGCAAGCGCTGCCGACGATGCCGTTGTCCAGGATCACGTCCGCTTCAACGGTCGGGTTGCCGCGGGAGTCCAGGACCTCACGGCCCTTGATGTCGACGATCTTTGCCATTCTAGATAACACTCCGAAGATAGAGATAAACGGGGCGGCTGGTGAGACGTTCAGAACCTGCCCGATGACTGCGCAAGGCAGTCATCGGGCCGATCCTCAGGCAGTCTCGATAGTGGGGAAACTCTTGACCAGGTCGTCCAGCTGCTTGAGCTGGGACAGGAAAGGCTCGAGCTTGTTCAGGCGCAGGGCGCACGGACCGTCGCACTTGGCGTTCTCGGGCTCCGAATGGGCCTCCAGGAACAGACCGGCCAGGCCCTGGCTCATGCCGGCCTTGGCCAGGTCGGTAACCTGGGCACGGCGGCCGCCGGCGGAATCGGCGCGACCGCCCGGCATCTGCAGGGCGTGGGTCACGTCGAAGAACACCGGGTACTCGAACTGCTTCATGATGCCGAAGCCAAGCATGTCCACCACCAGGTTGTTGTACCCGAAGGAGGAGCCACGCTCGCAGAGGATCAGTTGGTCGTTACCCGCCTCCTCGCACTTGCGCAGGATGTGTTTCATCTCCTGCGGCGCGAGGAACTGGGCCTTCTTGATGTTGATCACCGCGCGGGTCTGGGCCATCGCCACGACCAGGTCGGTCTGCCGGGACAGGAAGGCCGGCAGTTGGATGATGTCGCAGACCTCGGCAACCGGCGCAGCCTGGCAGGGCTCGTGCACGTCGGTGATGACCGGCACCTTGAAGGTCTTCTTGATCTCTTCGAAGATCTTCAGCCCTTCCTCCATGCCCGGACCACGGAACGAGGTGATCGAGGAACGGTTGGCCTTGTCGAAGCTGGCCTTGAATACGTAGGGGATGCCGAGTTTCTCGGTAACCTCCACGTACTCTTCGCAGACCTGCATCGCCATGTCGCGCGACTCCAGCACGTTCATGCCGCCGAACAGCACGAACGGCAGGTCGTTGCCGATCTGGATATCCCCGACGCGAATGATCTTCTGGGTCATGCTCAGGCCTTCCCGGCTTGCTTCAGGGCGGCGTTGACGAAGCCGCTGAACAGCGGGTGGCCATCACGCGGGGTGGAGGTGAACTCCGGGTGGAACTGGCAGGCCACGAACCACGGGTGGTCCGGAGCCTCCACGACTTCCACCAGCGCGCCGTCGCCGGAGCGGCCGGAAATCTTCAGGCCGGCGGCTTCCAGTTGCGGACGCAGGTTGTTGTTCACTTCGTAACGGTGACGGTGGCGCTCGACGATCACGTCCTTGCCGTAGCAGTCGTGCACCAGGGTACCGGCGGACAGCAGGCACTCCTGGGCGCCCAGGCGCATGGTGCCGCCCAGGTCGGACGCCTCGGTGCGCACTTCGGTGGCGCCGGTGGCGTCCTGCCATTCGGTGATCAGGCCGACGACCGGGTGGCCGCTGGACTTGTCGAATTCGGTGGAGTTGGCATCGGTCCAGCCCAGCACATTGCGGGCGTATTCGATGACGGCCACCTGCATGCCCAGGCAGATGCCCAGGTATGGAACCTTGTTCTCGCGAGCGTATTGCACGGCGGTGATCTTGCCTTCCACGCCGCGCAGGCCGAAGCCGCCCGGAACCAGGATGGCGTCGGCGCCGTCGAGCAGGCTGGTGCCCTGCTGCTCGATGTCCTCGGAGTCGATGTAGCGCAGGTTGACCTTGGTGCGGCTCTGGATGCCGGCGTGGGTCATGGCTTCGATCAGCGACTTGTAGGCGTCGAGCAGTTCCATGTACTTGCCGACCATGGCGATGGTGACTTCACGCTCGGGGTTGAGCTTGGCGTCGACCACGCGGTCCCACTCGGACAGATCGGCCGGGCCGCACTCGAGGCCGAAGCGCTCGACGACGAAGTCATCGACGCCCTGGGCGTGCAGTACCGACGGAATGCGGTAGATGGTGTCGACGTCTTCCAGCGAAATGACCGCGCGCTCTTCCACGTTGGTGAACAGCGCGATCTTGCGGCGGGAGGACACGTCCACCGGATGGTCGGAACGGCAGACCAGGATATCCGGCTGCAGGCCGATGGAGCGCAGTTCCTTGACCGAGTGCTGGGTCGGCTTGGTCTTGGTCTCGCCAGCGGTGGCGATGTACGGGACCAGCGTCAGGTGCATCAGCATGGCGCGGCGCGAACCGATCTCCACGCGCAGCTGGCGGATAGCCTCGAGGAAGGGTTGCGACTCGATGTCACCGACGGTGCCGCCGACTTCAACCAGGGCCACGTCGGCATCGCCGGCGCCCTTGATGATGCGACGCTTGATCTCGTCGGTGATATGCGGGATCACCTGCACGGTGGCGCCCAGGTAGTCACCACGGCGCTCCTTGCGCAGCACGTCCATGTAGACGCGGCCGGTGGTGAAGTTGTTGTTCTGGGTCATCGTGGTACGAACGAAACGCTCGTAGTGGCCCAGATCGAGGTCGGTCTCAGCGCCGTCGTGGGTGACGAACACCTCACCGTGCTGGAACGGGCTCATGGTGCCCGGATCGACGTTGATGTAGGGGTCCAGCTTGAGCATCGTGATCTTCAAGCCACGCGCTTCCAGAATGGCAGCCAAGGAAGCCGAGGCGATGCCTTTCCCCAATGAAGAAACAACACCACCCGTGACGAAGATGTAGCGCGTCATGAAAAGCCCTGAATGTCAGCGTTTAGGCGGCTCGGCCGCCGGGGAAGCGAAGGTCGGGTCGAAACCCGGTTCACGACAACGTCGTGATCAATAGCGAACTCCCGCTGACTCCGAGGGGAATCAACGGGAGCGATATAAGACGGGAGCGTAGTCTACCGGAAAGCGGCTATCAGCTCAAACCCGAGTCATTCGTCGGAGGCGTCCAATACAGCATCCATGACGAACATTCCCCAGCCCGCCACTCCGGCAGCAACGCCACACCCAGCAGTTCGTCGGCTCGCCAGAGCAGCGGCAAGCGGCCCCGGAGAAACGCCGGAACGCCGGCCTCGTTGAGCAGGCGCTTGAGATCACGACGGCCACGGCCGGGCAATGCCATGACCTCCCCGCCCTGCCGGTAACGGACCTCCAACGGCCCGCGCGGCGGCTCGCCCTGGAAATGCAACGAACCATTGCCAGGCAGGTGCAGCGATTGAGCGGCGTCCACCCAGGGCAGCGTCCGTGGCTCGAAGGCCCGCCAGGCGTTCGCCAGCCACCAGAGCCGGCCATTGGCGCGGCGCAGCTCACCGTCGGCGAGGCGCCAGACCGGCTCGGCATCCACCCGCGCGTCGCGCAAATCCCGCCAACCGGCCCAGTGCGCGCTGTCGGGCAGGCGCGCCAGGGGAGCGAGCCAGTGGCGCAGCGCATTGCGCTGGCGCGACTCGCTCAGGGAGGTCAGCGGGCCGATGGCCAGGGAAGGCAGGGGCATGCTCCGGTAATGTGTCTGCCGGTCCGCCGCGAGCAGATCAGATTGTGCCAACTCCGTCAGCAGGCCCTCGGCTTCCGCCAGATGCTCGGCGCTGCGGGCAATGGTTTCGCCCGCCGCCGGCCAGCGCCGGGCGATGAGCGGCAACAGCTGGTTGCGCAGGAAATTGCGGTCGTAATCGTCACTGGCATTGGAGGGGTCCTCCACCCAGCTCAGGCCGTGGCTGCGGGCATAGCGCTCCAGTTCGTTGCGGGAGACGCCCAGCAGCGGACGCAGCAGCATCCCGTCCCCCAGCGAACGACAGGCGGACATCCCCGCCAAGCCACGTACACCGGCGCCACGGAACAGACGGAACAGCACGGTCTCCGCCTGGTCGTCGCGGTGCTGCCCGGTCAGCAGGCACTCGCCCTCCTCCAACGTCGCCGCGAATGCGGCATAACGCGCGTTCCGGGCGGCTCGCTCCAGACTGGCACCCGCCTCCACCCGCACACGCTCGACACGCAACGGCATGCCGAGGGCGTCGCAAAACCGCTGGCAGTGCTCCGGCCAGGCGTCAGCGACGGCCTGCAGGCCGTGATGGATATGAATGGCGGAAATCGGCGGCAGTTTCTCGCGACGGGCGAGTTGCGCCAGCAGATACACAAGGACGGTGGAATCCAGCCCACCGGACAGCGCCACGCGCCACGCCGGTGCGGAACGCCAGGGAGCGAGGGCCGCTAGAAGTCGGTTTTCCAGGGACAGAACGTCAAGGGACATGGCGCAGTATGACGGGACGGATGACGAGGCAAGGATACCTCGTCATCCACGCTGCGCCGAAGACGTCGGTCAGGCGACGCCGTAGCTCATCAGGCGCTCGTAGCGGCGCGCCAGCAGCTCTTCGGTGCTCAGTTGCTTGAGAACATCCAGTTGGCCGAGCAGGGCCTTGCGGATCGACTGGGACATCGCGGCCGGGTCGCGGTGAGCGCTGCCCAGCGGCTCGGGGATGATGCTGTCGACAATGCCCAGATCCTTCAGGCGGTTGGCAGTGATGCCCATCGCCTCGGCCGCTTCCGGCGCCTTCTCGGCGGTACGCCAGAGAATCGAGGCGCAGCCTTCCGGGGAGATCACCGCGTAGGTGGAGTACTGCAGCATGTTCAGCTGGTCGCACACGCCAATGGCCAGCGCGCCACCGGAACCGCCCTCACCGATAACGGTGGCGATGATCGGGGTCTTCAGGCGCGCCATGACGCGCAGGTTCCAGGCAATCGCCTCGCTCTGACCACGCTCTTCGGCATCGATGCCCGGGTAGGCGCCGGGGGTGTCGATGAAGGTCAGGATCGGCATCTTGAAGCGTTCGGCCATTTCCATCAGGCGGCAGGCCTTGCGGTAGCCTTCCGGACGCGGCATGCCGAAGTTGCGACGCACCTTCTCGCGGACTTCGCGACCCTTCTGGTGACCGATGATCATCACCGGCTGCTCGTCGAGGCGGGCAACGCCGCCAACGATGGCCGCATCATCGGCGAAATGACGGTCGCCGTGCAGCTCTTCGAACTCGCCGAAGATGTGCTCGATGTAGTCGAGGGTGTAGGGGCGACGCGGATGGCGCGCGAGCTGGGCGATCTGCCAGCTGGTCAGGTTGCCGAAGATGTTCTCGGTCAGCGCCTTGCTCTTCTCCTGCAGACGGGAGATTTCGTCGGTGATGTTCAGCGCGTTGTCGTTGCCAACCAGGCGCAGCTCTTCGATCTTGGCGTGCAGGTCGGCAATGGGCTGTTCGAAATCGAGAAAATTCGGGTTCATGGGCTATCCGTCGTTCTGTTGGCGGCTGGGCCTGGTCCGTAGGCGCCCTACCTTACGGTATCGGGCGCCAAGGGTCGAGACTGGCGGGCGGGCGGCCTTTGGCCACCGGCTTCACTAGCGGTAGTTCAGGAAGACGTTGTCGCGGCCGAACTGGTCACGCAACGCTTGAATCAGGTTGTCTGCGGGGTCGATCCGCCATTGCTCGCCGAACTGCAACAGGGCGCGCGCTTGCTCGCCGCTGTAGTCGACGGTGACCGGGCAACTGCCGCGGTGACGGGTGCACAGGTCGGCCAGCCAGCGCAGACGGTCGCCCTTGAGCGCATCGGCATGCACGCGCACGCGCAGGCTTTCCGCCAGCGAGGTGCGTGCCTCTTCCAGGCCCATCACGCGCTTGGCGCGCAGGCGCAGGCCGCCGGAGAAATCGTCCTGGCTGACTTCGCCCTCGATCACCACCAGCGCATCGGTCTGCAGCAGCGCCTGGTTGGCGGCGAAGGCTTCGGCGAACAACGAGGCTTCGATACGTCCGGAGCGGTCGTCCAGGGTCACGAAGCCCATCTTGTCGCCGCGCTTGTTCTTCATCACCCGCAGGTTGACGATCAGGCCGGCGACGGTCTGGGTATCGCGCGCCGGTTTCAGCTCGACGATGCGCTGGCGGGCAAAACGTCGCACTTCGCCTTCGTACTCGTCGATCGGATGGCCGGTCAGGTACAGGCCGAGGGTGTCCTTCTCGCCCTTCAGGCGCTCCTTGAGATTGAGCTCCTTGACCTTGCGATGGTTGGCGTAGACATCGGCCTCGGGCTCGGCGAACACCCCGCCGAACAGGTCCATGTGCCCGCTGTCGTGGCTACGCGAGGTCTGCTCGGCGGCCTTGACGGCCTCCTCCATCGACGCCAGCAGCACGGCGCGGTTGATGTCGACGTGGGCCTGGTAGGCCTTGGGTTCGTCGTAGAAATGCGGGCCGAGGCGGTCCAGCGCGCCGGCGCGGATCAACGCCTCCAGGGTGCGTTTGTTGACGCGCTTGAGGTCGATGCGGTCGCAGAAGTCGAACAACGTCTTGAACGGTCCACCTTCGGCGCGACACTCGGTGATGGCTTCCACCGGGCCTTCGCCAACGCCCTTGATCGCGCCCAGGCCGTAGACGATCTGGTCCTCGTCATCCACGGTGAAGCGGAACTCGGAGTTGTTCACGTCCGGCGCAACGATACGCAGCTTCATGTGGCGGCACTCTTCGATGAGCGTCACCACCTTGTCGGTGTTCTGCATATCCGCGGTGAGGACCGCGGCCATGAACGGGGCTTTCCAGTGGGTCTTCAGCCAGGCGGTCTGGTACGACACCAGGCCGTAGGCGGCCGAGTGCGACTTGTTGAAGCCGTAGCCGGCGAACTTTTCCACCAGGTCGAAGATGTTGCCGGCGAGGTTTCCATCGATGCCGTTGCTGGCGCAACCCTCGATGAAGCCGCCGCGCTGCTTGGCCATCTCCTCGGGCTTCTTCTTGCCCATCGCGCGACGTAGCATGTCCGCGCCGCCGAGGCTGTAGCCCGCCATCACCTGGGCAATCTGCATCACCTGTTCCTGGTACAGGATGATGCCGTAGGTGGGCTTGAGCACCGGTTCGAGGCCGGCGTACTGGTAATCCGGGTGCGGGTAGGAGATTTCCTCGCGACCGTGCTTACGGTTGATGAAGTCGTCCACCATGCCCGACTGCAGCGGGCCGGGACGGAACAGCGCCACCAGTGCGATGAGGTCTTCCAGGCAGTCCGGCTTGAGCTTCTTGATCAGCTCCTTCATGCCGCGCGATTCAAGCTGGAAGACCGCAGTGGTCTCCGCCTTCTGCAGCAGGTCGTAGGTCTTCTTGTCGTCCAGCGGGATACGGTCGATGTCGACCAGGTTGGGGTCGCCGGCCTTCTGCTGCTTGCGATGGATGATCTCCATCGCCCATTTGATGATGGTCAGGGTACGCAGGCCGAGGAAGTCGAACTTCACCAGGCCGGCGGCTTCCACGTCGTCCTTGTCGAACTGGGTCACCAGGCCGGCGCCCTCTTCGTCACAGGCGATGGGAGCGAAGTCGGTCAGCTTGGTCGGTGCGATCACCACGCCACCGGCGTGCTTGCCGGTACCGCGGGTGACGCCTTCCAGCTTGAGCGCCATGTCCCAGATTTCCTGGGCTTCCTCGTCGGTCTTGAGGAAGTCGCGGAGCATTTCCTCCTGCTCGAAGGCCTTCTCCAGGGTCATGCCGACTTCGAAGGGAATCATCTTCGACAGTTTGTCGGCCAGGCCGTAGGACTTGCCCTGCACCCGCGCCACGTCGCGCACCACCGCCTTCGCTGCCATCGAGCCGAAGGTGATGATCTGGCTGACCGCATTACGACCATAGGCGCCCGCAACGTAGTCGATCACCCGGTCGCGACCTTCCATGCAGAAGTCGACGTCGAAGTCGGGCATGGAAATACGTTCGGGGTTGAGGAAACGCTCGAACAGCAGGTCATAGGCCAGCGGGTCGAGGTCGGTGATCTTCAGTACGTAGGCGACCAGCGAGCCGGCACCCGAGCCTCGGCCAGGGCCCACCGGCACGCCGTTGTTCTTCGCCCACTTGATGAAGTCCATCACGATCAGGAAGTAGCCGGGGAAGCCCATCTGGATGATGGTGCCCAGCTCGAACTCCAGGCGGTCGACGTAGATCTGCCGCTTCTCTTCGTAATTGGGCGTGGTTTCCCTCGGCCAGAGCACCGCCAGGCGCTCTTCCAGGCCCTCGTAGGAGACATGGCGCAGGTAATCGTTGATGTCCATGTCGTCGAAGGGGATCGGGAAGTTGGGCAGGAAGTACTTGCCCAGTTGCACCTCGATGTTGCAGCGCTTGGCGATCTCGACGGAATTTTCCAGCGCTTCGGGAATATCGCTGAACAGCTCGGCCATTTCCGCCGGGCTCTTCAGGTACTGCTGGTCGGAATAGCTGCGCGAGCGGCGCGGGTCGTCCAGGGCGCGGCCTTCGCCGATGCACACGCGGGTCTCGTGGGCCTCGAAGTCCTCGGGCTTGATGAAGCGCACGTCGTTGGTCGCCACCAGCGGCGCACCGCTGCGTTCGGACAGGGCCACGGCGGCATGCACGTGCTCTTCGTCGTTGACCCGGTTGGTGCGCTGGATGTCCAGGTAGAAACGGTCCGGGAAGACTTCCAGCCACTCGGCCAGCAGCGAGTCCGCCAGGGCATCGTTGCCCTCCAGCAGCGCCAGGCCGATCTCGCCCTCCTTGGAACCGGACAGTGCGATCAGCCCCTCAGCCGCCTGCTTGACCCACTCGCGCTCGATGATGATCTCGCCGTTGCGCTGGCCTTCCTGCCAACCGCGGGAAATCAGCTCGGTGAGGTTGCGATAACCCTTGCCGTCCATCGCCAGCAGGGTGAGGCGGGTCAGCGGGCCGTCCTCGTCGCGGTTGGCCAGCCAGATGTCGGCGCCGCAGATCGGCTTGATGCCGCCGCCCATCGCGGTCTTGTAGAACTTCACCAGCGAGCACATGTTGCTCAGATCGGTCACCGCCACCGCCGGCATGCCAGCCCCGCCAACCGCCTTGATCAGCGGCTTGACCCGCACCAGGCCGTCGACCAGGGAGAATTCGGTGTGCAGACGCAGGTGAACGAAGGTGGCGGTCATGGTGGTCCTTGGCAAACGCGAAAAACGGCAAACCCCGGATTGTACCGGGGCTGTCCGCAAAGCTACAGGGATCAATGGGCCAGCCGTCGCGCGGGGTGATTCAACTCACCAACAAGCCGTTGGCCGCAAGAAATTCCAGAGTAATAACAGGGTGTTACAGGATGCCAGCAGGGTTTTCCAGCAGCGCGCGCACCGGTCCGAAGGAGCGACGGTGGATCGGCGTCGGGCCCAGACGCCTGAGGGCTTCGAGGTGCACCGGGGTCGGATAGCCCTTGTGCCCACCGATGCCGTAGCCGGGGTAGAGCGCCTCCATTTCCTGCATCTCGCGGTCGCGACTGACCTTGGCCAGGATCGACGCGGCTGCGATGGCCGGCACCTTGGCGTCGCCCTGCACCACGGGCGCGGAAGGCACCTTCAGTTTCGGGCAGCGGTTGCCGTCGATCAGCGCCAGTTTCGGCGTGACACTGAGCCCTTCCACCGCGCGCTGCATGGCCAGCATGGTGGCATGGAGGATGTTCAGCTGGTCGATCTCGTGCACGTCCGCGCGGGCAATGCACCAGGCCAGGGCCTTCTCGCGGATCTCCTCGAACAGCGCCTCGCGGCGCGCTTCGCTGAGTTTCTTGGAGTCGTTGAGCCCCCGGATCGGGCGCGCCGGATCGAGGATCACTGCCGCAGTGACCACCGGGCCGCACAACGGACCACGGCCGACTTCATCGACACCCGCAACCAGCTCTTCCACCAGGGCGAAATCCAGGCCCATCTGCATCAGCGTTTCTCCACCAGGGCGAGCACCGCCTCGGCGGCCTGCGCAGACGCATCCTGGCGCAGAGCGCGATGGATGGCGTCGAAGGATTCGGTCTGCACACGGCCGTCGTCGAGCAACGGCAGCAGGGTACTGGCCAGCGCTTCGGGCGTCGCCGCGTCCTGGATCAGCTCGGGCACCAGCAGGCGACCGGCCAGCAGGTTCGGCAGCGAGATGTACGGGCTTTTCACCAGGCGCTTGAGGATGCGGTAGGTCATCGGCGCCACCTTGTAGGCGACGACCATCGGCCGCTTGTACAGCAGCGCTTCCAGCGTGGCGGTGCCGGAGGCGATCAGCACGGCGTCGCAGGCGGCAAGCGCCTCGTGGGAGGCGCCGTCGAGCAACTGCACCGGTAGATCGCGACCGGCGAGCATTGCTTCGATCTGCGCGCGGCGCTCAGGGCTCGCGCAAGGCAGCACGAAACGCAGACCGGGGTGCTCCTGCAGCAGGCGCTGGGCGGTATCGAGGAACAACGCACCGAGCTTGCCGACCTCCCCTCCCCGGCTCCCTGGCAGCAGCGCAACGACACTGGCGTCCTGCGGCAAGCCGAGACGTTCGCGCGCACCGGCGCGGTCGGCCTCCAGCGGAATGGTATTGGCCAGCGGATGGCCGACGAAACGCACCGGCACCGCATGCTCTTCGTAGAAACGCGCCTCGAAGGGGAAGAGCGCGAGCATCAGGTCGCAGGCTTCCTTGATCTTCAGCACACGCTTCTGCCGCCAGGCCCAGACCGACGGGCTGACGTAGTGCACCGTACGAATACCCGCACGGCGCAGCTTCAATTCGATGTTCAGGTTGAAGTCCGGCGCATCGATACCGATGAACACATCCGGCTTGGCGGCGATCAGCATCTGCACCAGGTCCTTGCGCCGGCGCAGCAGTTCGCGCAGGCGGCCGAGCACCTCGACCAGGCCCATGACGGCCAGGCGTTCCATCGGGAAATGCGACCGCAGCCCTTCGGCCTGCATGCGCGGACCACCGACACCGATGAATTCGATGCCGGGGTGACGCTGCTTGAGCGCCTGCATGAGGCCGGAGCCGAGGATATCGCCGGACGCCTCGCCCGCGACCAGGGCGACGCGCAGCTTGCGTGCGGTCGGTTGCATGGTCAGCGGGTGATGCCGCGGGTGGAGCTCTGGATGGAGTCACGGAATACCGCGACTTCCGGGAATTGCTCCGAAACCTCGGCGAGCTCGGCCAGCGCCTCGTCCACCGTCAGCCCCTGGCGGTAGACCACCTTGTAGGCCCGGCGCAGCGCCTGGATGGCCTCGGCACTGAAACCGCGTCGGCGCAGGCCCTCGAAGTTCATGCTGCGAGCCTCGGCGGGATTGCCGAAGACGGTCACGTAGGCCGGGACGTCCTTGCCGATCGCGCTGCCCATGCCGGAGAAGCTGTGCGCGCCGATACGGCAGAACTGATGCACCAGGGTGTAACCGGAGAGGATCGCCCAGTCATCCACATGGACATGACCGGCCAGTGCCGTGTTGTTCACCAGGATGCACTGGTTGCCGATCACACTGTCATGACCGATGTGCACGTAGGCCATGAGCAGGTTGTGGTCGCCAATGGTGGTTTCCGAACGATCCTGGATGGTGCCGCGATGGATGGTCACACCCTCGCGGATCACGTTGTGATCGCCGATCACCAGGCGAGTCCGCTCGCCCTTGTACTTCAGGTCGGGAGTGTCCTCGCCGACGCTGGAGAACTGAAAAATGCGATTGTGCTTGCCGATCTTCGTGGGGCCCTTGAGCACCACGTGCGGACCGATCACCGTACCTTCGCCGATCTCCACATCCGGCCCGACGATGGACCAGGGGCCCACCTCTACGTCGTCAGCCAGCTTTGCGCGCGGGTCGATGATGGCGCGAGGATCGATCAAACTCATAGTTTGCGTTCCGCACAGATGATTTCGGCCGAGCATACCGGCTTGTCATCGACAGTGGCATGGCAGTCGAACTTCCAGATGCCGCGCTTGACGCTGACGAACTGGGCATGCAGCTGCAGCTGGTCTCCCGGCAGCACCGGCTGGCGGAAGCGCAGCTTGTCGGAGCCGACGAAGTAGTACAGGGTGCCGTCGGCCGGCTTCACATCGAGCATCTTGAAGCCGAGGATGCCGGCCGCCTGGGCCATCGCTTCGATGATCAGCACGCCCGGCATGATCGGGTGCTGCGGGAAGTGGCCATTGAAGAACGGCTCGTTGATGCTGACATTCTTGTAGGCGCGAATGCGCTTGCCTTCGATGTCCAGCTCCACCACCCGATCCACCAGCAGGAAGGGGTAGCGATGAGGCAGGTATTCGCGAATCTCGTTGATGTCCATCATGTTCAGGGGAGCCTGTTCAGAAAAGGGAAACGCCAAAAAATGCGTGGATCACGCATCTGATGGAACGTCTCCGCTTGGGGTCACGGCGGCCACGCGCTTTTCCAGCTGCTGCAGACGACGGGCCATGTCGTCCAACTGGCGTATACGCGCAGCGCTCTTCTTCCATTCGCCGGCCGGCTGCATGGCAGTACCGGATGAATAGGAGCCCGGTTCGGTGATCGAACGGGTCACCATCGTCATCCCGGTGACGAAGACGTTGTCGCAGATCTCGATGTGACCGACCAAGCCGACACCACCGGCGAGCATGCAATGCTTGCCGATCTTGGCGCTACCGGAAATCCCGCAGCAGCCTGCCATCGCGGTGTGATCACCGATCTGCACGTTGTGGGCGATCATGATCTGGTTGTCCAGCTTCACGCCATTGCCCACCAGGGTATCGGACAGCGCACCGCGGTCGATCGTGGTGTTGGCGCCGATCTCGACGTCATCGCCCACGGTCACGCCGCCAATTTGCGCGATCTTCTGCCAAACGCCCTTGTGGCTGGCAAAGCCGAAGCCCTCGCCGCCCAGCACGGCGCCGGACTGGATCACCACGCGCTTGCCGATGCGCACGTCGTGGTAAAGGGTTACTCTCGGGGCCAGCCAGCCACCTTCGCCGATCACGCTGCGCGCGCCGACGAAGCAATGGGCGCTGACGGTAACGCCGGCGCCGATCTGCGCGCCAGCCTCGATCACCGCATAGGGACCGATACTGGCGGTCGGATCGACCTGTGCTCCCTCATCGACCACCGCAGTGGGATGGATACCGGCGGGCACCTTGGGCTTGCGGTCGAACTGATGCGAAAGGCCGGCATACGCGAGGTACGGGTTGGCCACCACCAGCGCATTGCCGGTGAAACCTTCGGCATCGGCCGCCGTCAGCAACACCGCGCCCGCCTTGCTCTCGGGCAGGAACTTGCGGTACTGCGGGTTGGCCAGGAAGCTCAGCTGATCCGCGCCGGCCTCCTGAAGGGTCGCCAGGCCACGAATGACTTGAGCGGAATCGCCACGCAGCTCGGCATCGAGCTGCGCAGCCAGTTCAGCGAGGGTAAAGGACAGCTCGGTCATCATCAGCGCAGTTGGTTCATGCGCTCGATGACTTGACGGGTGATGTCGTACTGCGGCTTCACGTCGACCACGGCACCACGCTCAACCACGAGGTCATAACTGCCTTTCTTGATGGTTTCCTCGACGGCCTGATCCAGCTTCGGCTTGAGCTTCTTGAGCATGTCGCGGTCGGCGACAGCCTTGGCCTCGTTCAGCTCCTTGGACTGGAACTGGAAATCACGGGCCTTCTGCTTGAAATCGCTCTCGGCTCTCTCACGCTCGGACTGGGACATCTTGCTACCGCTGTTGACCAGCTTGTCCTGCAGCGCCTTGGCATCGCTTTCCAGCGATTTCAGCTTGTTCAGCTGGGGGCCGAACTTTTTCTCCGCATCCACGGCGTACTGCTTGGCCGCATCCGACTCGAGGAGTGCCATCTGATAGTTGAGCACCGCGATCTTCATGTCGGCGAACGCGGGGCTCGCCGCCAGGGCTGCGGTGATCAGGACGAACTGGGTCAACTTACGCACGATGCACTCCTGCACAAAGCATGGTTGTCATTACAACGATACGGCCAATTAGAAGGTCTGTCCCAGGGAGAACTGGAAGATCTGGGTTTCGGCGTTGTCCGGCTTCTTGATCGGGGTCGCCAGACTGAAGCTCAACGGGCCCAGCGCGGTGATCCAGGTCAGCCCCACACCCGCGGACATAGCCATATCGTTGAACTTGACGCCATCGCACCCCTGGGTGGTGGACGTCGGGCAATCCGTGTCGAACACGTTACCCACATCCCAGAACACCACGCTGCGCAATTGGCGCTGGTCCTTCACGAACGGCAACGGGAACAGGACTTCGGCACCGCCGGTGATCATGATGCTACCACCGAAGGCTTGCGGATCCTGGTCCGGGTCATACTCGGTCCCCGAATTGGTGCCCTTACTCGGCGTACTGCGCGGGCCAAGGGTGCTGTCCTTGAAGCCCCGCACCGAGTTGAAGCCACCGGCATAGTAGTTCTCGTAGAACGGCAGGCGCTCGGTAGAACCATAGCCATCACCGTAGCCGAGCTCGGTGTGGAAGCGCATGGTGTAGTTTTCGGTTAGCGGGGCGAAGACCTGGCCACGGTAGTCGAGTTTGTAGAACGACAGGTCGCTACCCGGAATGGTGGATTCCAGCACCAGGCTCTGCGAGTGGCCGCGGTTGGCCAGCACGCCCTTGTTCAGGGTCGATTCGGACCAACCGATGGAACCCTTGAAGTTAGTGAAGCTGTCGCCTTCGTTCTGAATGAAGTCGAAGATCTCGTCGACGGTGTAGACGCCGGTATCGATCTCATCCTTCTGTACGGTCAGGCCGTAGGTCAGGCGCGACGTTTCGCTGATCGGATAGCCGATGCTCACGCCAGCGCCATAGCTGTTGACGGAGTAGCTGGAAACGTCGACGTCCAGATCGCTGTAGTCGGTCTTGCGGTAGAAGGCGTTGTAGCCCAGGCTCACGCCGTCGACGGTCCAGTAGGGGTCGACGAAGCCGAAGTTGTAGCGGGTCTGGTAGTCAGACTTGGTCAGGCCAAGGCTGACCTTGTTACCAGTACCCAGGAAGTTGTTCTGGCTGATCGAGCCGCCGAGGATCAGACCGGCGCTCTGGGCGAAGCCGATACTCGCGGTGATGGAGCCGGACGGCTGCTCTTCCACGCTGTAGTTCACGTCGACCTGGTCGTCGGTACCGGGCACGGCCGGGGTCTCGACGTTGACTTCCTTGAAGTAGCCCAGGCGCTCCAGGCGCTGCTTGGACTGATCGATCAGGTAGGTCGACGCCCAGCCGCCTTCCATCTGGCGCATTTCGCGACGGAGTACTTCGTCCTCGGTCTTGGTGTTGCCACGGAAGTTGATGCGGTTGACGTAGGCACGCTTGCCCGGATCGACCACGTAGGTGATCGAGACGGTCTTGTCGTCGTCATGGGGCTCCGGCACGCCGTTGACGTTGGCGAAGGTGTAGCCCTCGTTACCCAGGCGGCGGGTGATCAGGTCGGAGGTGGTGGTCATCACCTTGCGCGAGAAGACCTGGCCTTTCTTCACCAGCAGCAGCTTCTTGATCTCGTCTTCCGGAACCTTCAGGTCGCCGGAGAGCTTAACGTCGCTGACGGTGTACTTCTCGCCTTCGTTGACGTTGACGGTGATGTAGACGTGTTTCTTGTCCGGGGTGATGGATACCTGGGTCGAGGCGATATCCATGTGGATGTAGCCACGGTCCAGGTAGTAGGAACGCAGACGCTCCAGGTCACCGGAGAGCTTTTCGCGGGAATACTTGTCATCGTTCTTGAAGAAGGACAGCCAGTTGGTGGTCTTCAGCTCGAACAGGTCGGTCAGGTCTTCCTCGGAGAAAACGGTGTTGCCCACCACGTTGACGTGGGCGATGGCCGCCACGGTGCCTTCGTTGATGGTGATTTTCAGGGCGACGCGGTTGCGCGGCTGCGGCACCACCTCGGTCTCGATCTCGGCCGAGTAGCGACCCTGGGCCACGTACTGGCGCTGCAGCTCGTTGCGCACACCTTCGAGGGTCGCGCGCTGGAAGATCTCGCCTTCGGCCAGGCCCGACTGCTTCAGGCCCTTCATCAGGTCTTCGGTGGTGATGGCCTTGTTGCCTTCGATCTCGATGCTGGAGATCGAAGGACGCTCGACCACGTTGACGATCAGCACATTACCGTCGCGGCTGAGCTGGATGTCCTGGAAGAAACCGGTCTTGAACAGGGAGCGAGTCGCCTCGACCAGGCGACGGTCATCGATCTGCTCCCCCACGTTCAGCGGCAGTGCGGCGAACACGCTGCCGGCGGAGACACGCTGCAGACCATTGACCCGGATGTCGGAGACAGTGAAGGACTCGGCGTGAACCTGGGCGATCATCAGCGCGGAAAGGGCCGCGGGTAGCAGAAAGCGTTTCATGGAGTCCTTTTATTCCAACTGACAAATAAAGAATCTGCCGCATGAGGCGGCAGATCCGAAATTCAACGGCGCGTTACAGTCGACTCAGATCGTTGACCAGGGCCAGCAACATGACCCCCACGACCAGGCTGATGCCGATCTGCATCCCCCAAGCCTGGACCCGTTCCGACAGCGGGCGACCTCGCACCCACTCGACCAGGTAGAACAGCAGATGCCCGCCATCTAGCACGGGAATCGGCAACAGGTTGAGAACCCCCAAACTGATACTCAGATAGGCGAGGAAATGCAGAAAATCCCCCACGCCGGACTGGGCTGAAGCGCCCGCCACTTTAGCAATGGTTATCGGCCCGCTCAAGTTTTTTACCGAGAGCTGCCCGAGCACCATTTTCTTTAGAGAATCCAGAGTTAGCAGGCTCATCGACCAGGTTCGAGAGAGTGCCTGCCCGACTGCGTCCACCGGTCCGTAGCTGATTTCGCGAAGCATTTCCGCCGGCCACTGGCCACCCGCGACCCCTGCCCCGAGGTATCCGGTACGGGCCTTGCCCTCCCCTTTCGCCGCCAGGGTCAGCGCGACGTCCTGTCGCTGTCCAGCACGCTCGATGCCCAGCACGATGCGCTCTTCGGGACGGGCACGGACCTTGTCCACCACCTGCTGCCAATCGTCCACAGACTGGCCATCGACACTCAGCAGACGATCGCCGACCTTGAGCCCGGCCGCCTTGGCCGGTCCCTTCTCGTCGAGCTCCGACAGGAGCGGCACGATGGCGGGACGCCACGGCCGAATCCCCAATCCGGCAATGGGATCGGGATTGTCCGCGCTCTTCAGCCAGGCATCGAGATGCAGTTGGCGCACCACTGGCACGGAGGAACCCGGCTCGAGCACAGAAACGCTCAGCTCCCCGGTTTCGCCGAGACGGCGCACCAGTTGCAGATTGACGCCATTCCAGCCTTCCACCGCCTTGCCATCGACGGCCACGACTTCCTGGCCGGCAGCCAGGCCACCCAGCGCCGCGGGGCTGTCGGCAACGATGGAACCGATGACGGGCTTGATCTGCTGGCTGCCCAGCATCGCCAGCACCCAGAAGAACAGGATTGCCAGGAGGAAGTTCGCCACCGGTCCGGCGGCGACGATGGCAATGCGCTGAAAGACCGGTTTGCGATTGAAGGCGTGGTCGAGCAGTTCCGGCGGAACATCGCCCTCGCGCTCATCGAGCATCTTGACGTAGCCGCCCAGCGGTATGGCGGCGACGACGAACTCGGTTCCCTGGCGATCGTGCCAACGCACCAACGGCGTACCGAATCCCACGGAGAAACGCAGCACTTTCACGCCACAGCGGCGCGCCACCCAGAAATGCCCAAATTCGTGGAAGGTAACCAGCACACCCAGTGCGACCAACAGGCCGACGATCATGTAGAGGGCGCTCATCACTATCTCCTGGGCGTCAACGCCCGCGTTCCTGCAACCACGCCTGCGCGGCGTCACGTGCGCGCCGATCGGCCGCCAGCACCGCATCGAGGGTTTCGACCGGGGCGTGCGCCTCGCGGTTCAGCACGTCTTCGATGATAACCGCGATATCGGTGAAGCGGATGCGTCGTTCGAGGAAGGCCGCCACCGCGACTTCATTGGCGGCGTTGAGCATGGCCGGGACGCTACCACCGACTTCAGCCGCCTGTCGGGCCAGGCGCAGACAGGGGAAACGCCGTTCGTCCGGCGGACAGAAGTCCAGTCGGGCGATGGCGAACAGATCCAGCGGCGAAACCCCGGAGTCGATCCGCTGCGGCCAGGCCAGCGCATGGGCGATGGGGGTACGCATGTCCGGATTGCCCAGCTGCGCGAGCACCGAGCCGTCCACATAGTCCACCAGGGAATGAATGACGCTCTGTGGATGGATCACCACCTCGACCTTCGACGGCGGCGCATCGAACAGCCAGCAGGCCTCGATCAGCTCCAATCCCTTGTTCATCATGCTGGCGGAGTCGACGGAGATCTTCCGTCCCATCGACCAGTTGGGATGGGCGCAGGCCTGCTCAGGAGAAACGCCCGACAGAGCCTCCAGAGGCGTCTCACGGAATGGACCGCCCGAGGCCGTCAACAGAATCCGACGCACCCCAACCTCGCCGAGACCGCGCGCGTAGTCCCGGGGCATGCACTGGAAGATCGCATTGTGTTCGCTGTCGATAGGCAGCAGCACCGCACCACTGCAACGCACAGCATCCATGAACAGCGCACCGGACATCACCAGCGCTTCCTTGTTGGCCAGCAGCACCCGCTTGCCGGCCTCGACGGCGGCCAGCGTGGGCTTCAGCCCGGCGGCACCGACGATGGCCGCCATGACGGCATCCACCTCGGAATGGCTGGCAATCTCGCACAGCCCCGCCTCGCCGACGAGCACCCGAGTCTCCAATCCCGCCGCCAGCAGGCCGCCCTGCAGGTGCCGGGCCTGATTAGCCTCCGGCACGACAGCGAAACGCGGACGATGCTGCAGGCACAGCGCTTCCAGCTCAGCGAGCCGAGAGAAGCCGCTCAGGGCGAAGACACGGTAGCGACCGGGATGGCGAGCGATGACGTCGAGGGTACTGAGGCCGATCGAACCGGTCGCCCCCAGCACGGTGATCCACTGCGAACGGTTCACGGCGTACCCCAGCCCACGGCCCAGAGCAGCGCGGTGAACACCGGGATCGCCGCAGTCAGGCTGTCGATTCGATCCAGCACGCCACCATGCCCCGGCAGCAGATTACTGCTGTCCTTGAGGCCGGACTGGCGCTTGAACATGCTTTCGGTCAGGTCGCCGATGACCGACAGGGCCACCACGATGGCCGCGCACGGCAGTGCCAGCAGCAGCTCGCGGACACTCCAGTCGCGGTAGATGGAGACGGCGACGGTGATCGCCAGGCACAGCGCCATGCCACCGAAGAAACCTTCCCAGCTCTTGCCCGGACTGACCCGTGGCGCCAGCTTGCGCTTGCCAAAGGCCTTGCCGGAGAAATAGGCGCCGATATCGGCGGCCCAGACCAGCACCATCACCGCGACGATCAGCCAGTTGGCCAGCGGCCACTGCTTGAGCAGCACCAGCCCCTGCCAGGCCGGCACCAGGATCAGCAGGCCGATCAGCAGGCGGCGCCAGCGGCCACCCCAGCTCGACGCGCTATCCGGATAGGTCAGCACCATGATGGTCGCCAGCAGCCACCAGAGCAACGCCAGCACCAGCACCGCCCCGGCCAGTTGCGGCAGCCAGGAGAGGGTGAACATCAGCGCGGCCACCACGGCGGCATAGCCAACCCGTGCGGGCTGCTCGTTGTAACCCGCCAGGCGCGCCCATTCCCAGGCACCGAGACTGACCACCAGACCGATGAACAGCGAGAACGCCGCCCCATCGAGGAGGAAGAAACCACCCAGCGCGACCGGCAACAGGATCAGCGCCGTGATGATTCGTTGTTTCAACATGTCGGGGGAGCCTCGGCCTCGACCTGATCGCTGGTCTTGCCAAAGCGACGCTGGCGAGAGGCGTAGTCGACCAGCGCAGCCTGCATGGCATCGCGCTTGAAGTCGGGCCAGTAGAGATCGGAGAAATACAGCTCGGCATACGCCAGCTGCCAGAGAAGGAAGTTGCTGATGCGATGTTCGCCGCCGGTACGGATGCACAGGTCGGGCAACGGCTGGTCACCGGTGGAGAGACAACCCTGGATCAGTTCCGGGGTGATCTCATCCGGCGCCAGATGACCGGCCTGTACCTCGCGAGCGAGCCGCTGGGCAGCCTGGGTGATGTCCCACTGGCCGCCATAGTTGGCCGCCACCTGCAGCAGCATGGCGGAGCCATTGGCCGTCAGGTTTTCCGCCTCGCGCATCGCCGTTTGCAACTCGGGAGCGAAACGGCCGCGATCGCCGATGATCCGCAGGCGAATGCCGTTGGCGCTGAGCTTGCGCACCTCACGGCGCAAGGCCATGAGGAACAGCTCCATCAGCGCGCCGACCTCATCGGCCGGGCGCTGCCAGTTCTCGCTGGAGAAGGCGAACAGCGTCAGCACTTCGACGCCCGCCTCGGCGCAGGTCTTGATCACCGCGCGAACGGCATCCACACCCGCCTTGTGCCCGGCGACACCGGGCATCAGGCGTTTCTTCGCCCAGCGGTTGTTGCCATCCATGATGATCGCCACGTGCCGAGGCACGGGCGTCACCTGCTTGGTCTTTTCCATGACGAGAACCCGGCCGTCAGACGGCCATCAGATCCGCTTCCTTGGCCTCGAGGGCCTTTTCGATCTCGGCGACGAACTTGTCGGTGATCTTCTGCACATCATCACCAGCACGACGCTCGTCGTCCTCGCTGATTTCCTTCTCTTTCTGCAGGTCCTTCAGCTGAGCCAGGGCATCGCGACGGATGTTGCGCACGGAAACGCGAGCCTGCTCGGCCTCGGCACGGGCCTGCTTGGTGAAGCCCTTGCGGGTTTCCTCGGTCAGGGCCGGCATCGGGACGCGAATGGTGGTGCCGGCGGTCGCCGGGTTCAGGCCCAGGTCGGAGGTCATGATGGCCTTCTCGACCGCCTGGATCATGCTCTTGTCGAACACGCTCAGGGCCAGGGTGCGGGAATCTTCCACGGTGACGTTGGCGACCTGGCGCAGCGGGGTATCGGAACCGTAGTAGGACACCATGACGCTATCCAGGATGCTCGGATGAGCACGGCCGGTACGAATCTTGGCGAAGGCGTGGCCCAGGGCTTCCAGGGTTTTGCCCATGCGATCCTGCGCTTCCTTCTTGATCTCGTTGATCATCTCAATCCTCCTCGATCAGGGTGCCTTCAGCACCACCTACAACAATATTCAGCAGCGCGCCGGGCTTGTTCATGTTGAACACACGCAGCGGCATTTTCTGGTCCCGGCACAGGCAGATGGCGGTGAGGTCCATCACACCCAGCTTGCGATCGAGCACTTCATCGTACGTCAGACGTTCGAATTTCTCGGCATTCGGGTCCTTGAACGGGTCGGCAGTGTACACGCCGTCCACCTTGGTCGCCTTGAGTACTACGTCAGCATCTATTTCGATGGCGCGCAGGCAGGCGGCGGAGTCGGTGGTGAAGAACGGGTTGCCGGTACCGGCGGAGAAGATCACGACCTCGCCGCTGTTCAGGTGGCGCATGGCCTTGCGGCGGTCGTAATGATCGGTGACGCCGACCATGGAAATGGCCGACATGACGATGGCGGTGATGTTCGAACGCTCCAGCGCATCGCGCATGGCCAGGCCGTTCATCACGGTGGCCAGCATGCCCATGTGGTCGCCGGTAACGCGATCCATTCCCGCCGCGGACAGCGCCGCGCCACGGAACAGGTTGCCACCGCCGATGACCAGGCCGACCTGGACACCGATCCCCACGAGCTGGCCGATTTCCAGGGCCATCCGATCGAGCACCTTGGGGTCGATGCCGAATTCCTCGGCCCCCATCAGGGCTTCGCCGCTCAGTTTTAGAAGAATGCGTTTATAGCGAGGTTGACGAGCGCTCAGCTGCTGAGCCATGACCTATTTCTCCTGCGGCGATTGAATGCTTGGCGCCCACGGCGCCTTGGTTTGGAAGCGTGGACCCGCCACGCTTACGGCGCTGTCAACCCGCCGTGCGGGCCTGCGCTGTGGAAACCGCCCCATTTGGCTTCCCCAGTTTGGCAAAGAGGCCGCGCGCGTTAGCGGGCAGCCTCTTGCGGGGCGACAGTCGTGAGACCGTCTATTACTGCTTGGAAGCGGCTACTTGAGCAGCAACCTCGGCAGCGAAGTCGGCTTCGGCCTTCTCGATGCCTTCGCCTACTTCATAACGGATGAAGGAAACGATTTCGGCGCCGGCTTTCTTGGCCAGTTCACCGACCTTGACTTCCGGATCCTTGACGAACGCCTGCTCGACCAGGCTGGCCTCGGCCAGGAACTTCGAGATACGGCCTTTGACCATGTTCTCGACGATATTCTCCGGCTTGCCGGCGATCTTGTCGGCGTTCAGAGCCAGGAAGATTTCCTTCTCCTTGGCAACGGCTTCTTCGGAAACCTGCGACGGATCGAGGAACTGCGGGTTGCTGGCAGCGATGTGCATGGCGATGTCGCGAGCCAGGTCAGCGTTGCCGCCCTTCAGGGTGACCAGAACGCCGATGCGGTGGCCGTGCAGGTAGGCGCCAACCACGTCACCTTCGGCGCGAGCCAGACGACGGATGTTGACGTTTTCGCCGCACTTGGCGACCAGGGCTTCACGGGCCGGCTCTTGTTCCGCGATCAGCGGAGCGGCATCGGTCAGCTTCTGGGCAAAAGCCTTGTCCAGGCAAGCAGCCACGAAGCCTTTGAAGTCATCCTGCAGGGCCAGGAAGTCGGTCTGCGAGTTGACTTCGATGATGGTAGCGGCCTTGGCGTCATCAGCCACTTTAACGGCGATGGAGCCTTCGGCGGCGATGTTGCCAGCCTTCTTGGCAGCCTTGATGGCGCCGGAAGCGCGCATGTCGTCGATGGCCTTCTCGATATCGCCTTCGGCGGCTACCAGGGCCTTCTTGCACTCCATCATGCCCTGGCCGGTACGCTCACGCAGTTCCTTGACCAGTGCTGCAGTAATTTCTGCCATTTCGAAATCCTCTTGAGTTGCTCTCAAAACCAGATCGCCCGGATGCCCGGGCGGAATTACAGGGTGGCAAAAAGGGGGCCTAGCCCCCTTTCCGCGCACCACAGGACGTCTGGACGTCCTGGAATCAGCCTTCGGCGGATTCGGCCGGCGCTTCTTCTACGAACTCGTCAGCAGTCACGCCACCGGCGGACTTGCCACGCAGTACGGCTTCGGCCATGGAGCCCAGGTACAGCTGTACGGCGCGGATGGCGTCGTCGTTACCCGGGATAACATAGTCAACGCCTTCCGGGCTGCTGTTGGTATCGACGATGCCGATGACCGGGATGCCCAGCTTGTTGGCTTCGGTGATAGCAATGCGCTCGTGGTCGACGTCGATCACGAACAGAGCGTCCGGCAGGCCGCCCATGTCCTTGATGCCGCCCAGGCTGCGATCCAGTTTTTCCAGATCACGGGAGCGCATCAGGGCTTCTTTCTTGGTCAGCTTGGCGAAGGTGCCGTCCTGAGCCTGGGTTTCCAGCTCGCGCAGACGCTTGATCGACTGACGGATGGTCTTGTAGTTGGTGAGCATGCCGCCCAGCCAACGGTGGTCGACGTACGGCATGCCGCAACGGGCAGCTTCTTCGCGAACGATCTTGCCGGCGGAACGCTTGGTGCCGACGAACAGGATCTTGTTCTTGCCCTGGGCCAGGCGCTCAACGAAGGTCAGGGCCTCGTTGAACATCGGCAGGGTTTTTTCGAGGTTGATGATGTGGATCTTGTTACGCGCGCCGAAAATGAACTTGCCCATTTTCGGGTTCCAGTAACGGGTCTGGTGGCCGAAGTGCACACCGGCCTTCAGCATATCGCGCATATTGACTTGGGACATGATAGTTCCTCGATAAGTCGGGTTAGGCCTCCATGCATCCCAACGGCCAACCCTCCGAACCAGTCGAAAGGCACCCAGGCCATCGTGTCGATGCATGTGTGGGTTAATGCCTCGAAACGGCCGTAGCCTTCGAAGCGGGGCGCTTTATACCACAACCCCGGCCTCAGCGAAACCCGAACAGATATCCGGCACCACCCGACCACCCTGCCGTCCCTTATATAGGAGACCGCCAAGTCTGATAGACTTGCGTATTCCTCTCATTTGACCCGCGCGTACGCTGCGCCTGATAGAGAAATCGCATGACCGTTACCATCAAGACGCCCGAAGACATCGAGAAAATGCGCGTCGCCGGCCGTCTGGCCGCCGAAGTGCTGGAAATGATCGGCGAGCACGTCAAGCCTGGCGTCACCACCGACGAACTGGACCGCATCTGCCACGACTACATCGTCGACGTGCAGAAGGCCATTCCCGCGCCGCTGAACTACAAGGGCTTCCCCAAGTCCATCTGCACCTCGATCAACCACGTGGTGTGCCACGGTATCCCCAACGACAAGCCGCTCAAGGAAGGCGATATCGTCAACCTCGATATCACCGTGATCAAGGACGGCTACCACGGCGACACCAGCAAGATGTTCCTGGTCGGCAAGACCCCGGAATGGGCTGACCGCCTGTGCCAGATCACCCAGGAATGCATGTACAAGGGCATCGACGTGGTCAAGCCGGGTGCGCGCCTGGGCGACATCGGCGAAGTGATCCAGAAGTACGCCGAGAAGAACGGCTTCTCGGTGGTGCGCGAGTACTGCGGCCACGGCATCGGCAAGGTGTTCCACGAGGAGCCCCAGGTGCTGCATTACGGCCGCGCCGGCACTGGCCTGGAGCTCAAGGAAGGCATGATTTTCACCATCGAGCCGATGATCAACCAGGGCCGCCCGGAAACCCGCCTGCTGGGCGACGGCTGGACCGCCATCACCAAGGACCGCAAGCTGTCCGCGCAGTGGGAGCACACCGTGCTGGTCACCGCCGACGGCTACGAGATCCTGACCCTGCGTAACGACGAAAGCTTCCCGCGCACCTCGGCCTGAATGGTTGTTCAAAATCTTGCGAGCTAGAGCAGAACAAGGCGCAACGACCAGCGGGAGTAACAGCCACAGGCTGGCCCGAAGGGTGAGCGCCAGCGAATCAAACAGGCGAGGACGCGGAGTTTACGCGCTGTAAATGAGCAGTCCTCGCCTGTTTTTAACGCAGTTATGCCGACGCGCAGCAGATTTTGTGTGGTTTGCAATCTCGCCGACGGCTGGGTAGAACATACAAATCCCGGCCCGGCACAGCCATCGGGCCTGGCGCCAAGCGCACAGGCCCGGTTGCCCTCTTGCCCCTGCCCTCCCCTAAGCCATTGATCAGGAAGGCCGCCATGCCGCAGGTGGATCCCGAGTTGTTCGACCGTGGGCAGTTCCAGGCGGAACTGGCCCTCAAATCCAGCCCCATCGCCGCCTTCAAGAAGGCCATTCGTCAGGCCAACGAGGTGCTCGACGCCCGCTTCAATGGCGGCCGCGACATCCGCCGGCTGATCGAGGACCGCGCCTGGTTCGTCGACCAGATCCTGCAGCGGGCCTGGAATCGCTTCGACTGGGGCGACGACGCCGACATCGCGCTGGTCGCCGTGGGCGGCTACGGGCGCGGCGAACTGCACCCGCACTCGGACATCGACCTGCTGATCCTGCTCGACAGCGAGGACCAGGAGACTTTCCGCGAGCCCATCGAAGGTTTCCTCACCCTGCTCTGGGACATCGGCCTGGAAGTCGGCCAGAGCGTGCGCTCGGTGGCCGAGTGTGCCGAGGAGGCCCGCGCCGACCTCACCGTGGTCACCAACCTGATGGAGTGCCGGACCATCTCCGGCCCCGACAACCTGCGCCAGCGCATGCTCGACGCCACCAGTGCGCAGCAGATGTGGCCCAGCGGTCAGTTCTACCTGGCCAAGCGCAAGGAACAGATCCACCGCCACACCAAATACAACGACACCGAATACAACCTCGAGCCCAACGTGAAGGGCTCCCCCGGCGGCCTGCGCGACATCCAGACGCTGCTCTGGGTTGCCCGCCGCCATTTCGGCAGCCTCAACCTGCACGCCCTGGTGCGCGAAGGCTTCCTGGTGGAGAGCGAATGCTCGGTGCTGGCCTCCAGCCAGGAATTCCTCTGGAAGGTCCGCTACGCCCTGCACATGCTCGCTGGCCGCGCCGAAGACCGCCTGCTTTTTGACCACCAGCGCAGCATCGCGAAGATACTCGGCTACGAGGGCAACGACGCCAAGCTGGCCGTCGAGCGCTTCATGCAGAAGTACTACCGCGTGGTAATGGCCGTTTCCGAGCTGAACGACCTGATCATGCAGCACTTCGAGGAAGTGATCCTGCGCGCAGGTGAGAATGGCCAGATCCAGCCGCTCAACAGCCGCTTCCAGCTGCGCGACGGCTACCTGGAAGTCACCCACGCCAACGTCTTCAAGCGCACCCCGTTCGCCCTGCTGGAAATCTTCGTGCTACTCGCACAACACCCGGAGATCAAGGGCGTGCGCGCCGATACGATCCGCCTGCTGCGCGACAGCCGGCACCTGATCGACGACGACTTCCGCCACGACATCCGCAACACCAGCCTGTTCATCGAGCTGTTCAAGTGCCAGGAAGGCATCCACCGCAACCTGCGGCGGATGAACCGCTACGGCATCCTCGGCCGCTACCTGCCGGAGTTCGGCCTGATCGTCGGGCAGATGCAGCACGACCTGTTCCACATCTATACGGTCGACGCGCACACCCTCAACCTGATCAAGCACCTGCGCAAGCTGCGCCGCCCGGACATGGCGGAGAAGTACCCACTGGCCAGCAAGATCATGGAGCGCCTGCCCAAGCCGGAACTGATCTACATCGCCGGCCTCTACCACGACATCGCCAAGGGCCGTGGCGGCGACCATTCGGAACTGGGCGCGGTGGATGCCGAGCACTTCTGCCAGCGCCACCAGTTGCCGCCGTGGGACACGAATCTGGTGTCCTGGCTGGTGCAGAACCACCTGATCATGTCCACCACCGCGCAGCGCAAGGATTTGTCCGACCCGCAGGTGATCTACGACTTCGCCCAACTCATGGGCAACCAGACCTACCTCGACTACCTCTACGTGCTCACCGTGGCCGACATCAACGCCACCAACCCGACGCTGTGGAACTCCTGGCGCGCCAGCCTGCTGCGCCAGCTCTACACCGAGACCAAGCGCGCGCTGCGCCGCGGCCTGGAGAACCCGGTGGACCGCGAGGAGCAGATCCGCCAGACGCAGAGCGCGGCCATCGACATCCTGGTGCGCGGCGGCATCGACCAGGACGATGCCGAGCAGCTCTGGAGCCAGCTGGGCGACGACTACTTCCTGCGCCACACCGCCGCCGACGTGGCCTGGCACACCGAGGCCATCCTCCAGCACCCGGACGACGGCACCCCACTGGTACTGATCAGGGAAACCGCCCAGCGCGAGTTCGAGGGTGGCACGCAGATCTTCATCTACGCCGCCGACCAGCACGACTTCTTCGCCGTGACCGTGGCGGCGATGGACCAGCTCAACCTGAACATCCAGGATGCGCGGATCATCACCTCGACCAGCCTGTTCACCCTCGACACCTACATCGTGCTCGACGCCGATGGTGGTTCGATCGGTGACAATCCCGCCCGTGTCGCTGAAATTCGCGAAGGCCTGGTGAGTGCCCTGAAGGACCCGGACGAGTACCCGACCATCATCCAGCGCCGCGTACCGCGCCAGCTCAAGCACTTCGCCTTCGCCCCGCAGGTGACCATCTCCACCGACGCGGCCCGCCAGGTCAGCGTACTGGAAGTCACCGCGCCGGACCGTCCGGGCCTGCTGGCACGCATCGGCGGGCTGTTCCTGGACTTCGACCTGTCGGTACAGAACGCCAAGATCGCCACCCTGGGCGAGCGCGTGGAGGACGTGTTCTTCGTCACCGATGCGCACAACCAGCCGCTCTCCGACCCGGATTTGTGCAAACGCATCCAGACCGCCCTGGTGGACATCCTCTCGGACAGCGGCCAGTACACCATGCCGGTGCGCATCAGCATCTAAGCCGTCTTTTGTAAGAATCAAGATAGAAAGAGCCTTGCCATGAATCCTGCCCTCGACTCGCTCCAGCCCTACCCCTTCGAGAAGCTCCGCGCCCTGCTGGCCGGCGCCCAGCCGCCGGCGGAGCTGAAGCCCATCGCGCTGTCCATCGGCGAGCCCAAGCACCGCTCGCCGGACTTCGTCGCCAAGGCCCTGGCCGATAACCTCGACCAGTTGGCGGTCTACCCGACCACCCTGGGCATTCCCGCCCTGCGCGAAGCCATCGCCGCTTGGTGCGAGCGCCGCTTCAAGGTGCCGGCCGGCTGGCTGGACGCCGCGCGCCACGTGCTGCCGGTGAACGGCACCCGTGAGGCGCTGTTCGCCTTCACCCAGACCGTGGTGGACCGCAACGCCAAGGGCCTGGTGATCAGTCCGAATCCGTTCTACCAGATCTACGAAGGTGCGGCCCTGCTGGCCGGTGCCGAGCCGCACTACCTGCCCTGCCTGGAAGACAACGGCTTCAACCCGGACTTCGACGCCGTGCCGGCGGAGGTGTGGGCGCGCTGCCAGATCCTCTTCCTCTGCTCGCCGGGCAACCCCACCGGTGCTCTGGTGCCGCTGGAGACCCTGAAGAAGCTGATCGCCCTGGCCGACGAACACGACTTCGTGATCGCCGCCGACGAGTGCTACAGCGAGCTGTACTTCGACGAGCAGAACCCGCCGGCCGGCCTGCTGACCGCCTGCGCCGAACTGGGCCGCTCGGACTTTGCGCGCTGCGTGGTGTTCCACAGCCTGTCCAAGCGCTCCAACCTGCCGGGCCTGCGTTCGGGCTTCGTCGCCGGTGACGCCGAGGTGCTGAAGAAATTCCTCCTGTACCGCACCTACCACGGCTGCGCCATGCCGGTTCAAACCCAGCTGGCCAGCGTCGCGGCCTGGAAGGACGAGGATCACGTGCGCGCCAACCGCGACCTGTACCGCGAGAAGTTCGACGCCGTGCTGGACATCCTCGGCGGCGTGCTCGACGTGCAACGCCCGGACGGCAGCTTCTACCTGTGGGCCAAGACCCCGGTCGCCGACACCGAGTTCTGCCGCGGCCTGTTCGATGCGCAGCACGTTACCGTGGTGCCGGGCTCCTACCTGTCCCGCGAGGTGAACGGCGAGAACCCCGGCGCCAACCGCGTGCGCATGGCGCTGGTGGCTCCGCTGGCCGAATGCGTGGATGCGGCCGAGCGGATCAAGCGCTACGTACAGGGCCTGTAAAGCTGCACACCCTGTAGGAACGAGCTTGCTCGCGAACGGATTCCTGCCGGACACCGGTGCCAGGCGGTTCGCGAAGCAAGCTCACCCCTGCGAAAGCAATCAAAGCCGGTTTACACCCACCGCCCCGCCTTGCTGGTCACCCAGGCTTCCTGGGTGTCCAGCTCCCCCAGCACCTCGCGCAGAGTCTCGTCGTCGATCTCGTGCTCGCGGCGCATCCGGTACAGCTCCAGCCGCTGCGCGCGCAGCGCCTTGATGCGCAGCGCCTGATCGGCGAGTTCCAGACTGCGGGCGCGCTCGCGGGCCTCCAGGCTGTCCGGAGCAGGATCCAGCTGATGGCGGTATTCGGCCATCAGCTTCGCCTTGACCTCAGCCAACCGCGCCGTTACCTCGGCATCGGTGTTTTCCCTGGCTGGCAGCTCCTCGCTTTCCAGCATGCGGATCGCCGCCACCGCAGTCTTGCGCCAGACCTGCCGCACCTCCAGCTCGCGGCGGTCATTGCTGGCCGCCGGCAGTCCGCGCAGCAGGATCGGCAGGCCGATGGTCGCCGCCAGCAACGACACCAGGATCACTCCGGCGGCGATGAAGATGATCAGATCGCGCTGCGGAAACGGCGAGCCATCCCCCAGCAGCAACGGCACCGAGAGCACGCCCGCCAGGGTCACCGCCCCGCGCACCCCGCCCAGCGCGGAAATGGCCGACAGCCGCAGGGTCGGCTCCCCCGGACGACCGCCCAGTTCGACGCCCCACCAGCGCTCGAAGCGCACCGCGACCTTCCAGTAGCACCAGACCCAGGCGAAACGCAGCAGCAGCAACGCCGCGAAGACCGCCAGCACATAGAACAGCAGTTGCGACGAATGCCAGAGCATGTCGTCGGCATGGTGCGCCACCGACTTGAGGATGTCGGGCAACTGCAGGCCGAGCAGGAGGAACACCACCCCGTTGAAGGCGAACTCCAGCATCGACCACACGCTGCGGTTGAGCAGCCGGGTATTGGTCTGTCGCGGCAACAGGTCGACCCAGCTCTGCATCATGCCGGCCGCCACCGCGGCGAGGATGCCGGAGACGCCCACCTCCTCGGCCACCATGTAGGAGGCGAACGGCAACAGCAGCATCAGCACCACGTGGGTCGCCGGATCGTCCCAGCCGCGACGGATCATCCAGCCACGGATGCGCCCCAGCAGCCAGCTCAGCAGCACGCCGCAGGCCAGGCCGCCCACCGCCACCAGCAGGAACGACAGGCTGGCATCCATCAGCGAGAAGGTTCCGGTCATGGCGGCGGCGATGGCGAACTTGAACGCCACCAGGCCCGAGGCATCGTTCATCAGCGCCTCGCCCTGCAGGACGTGCATCAAGCGCCTGGGCAGGCGATTCTGCGCAATGGCCGAGACCGCCAGCGCATCGGTGGGCGACAGCACCGCCGCCAGGGCGAAGGCCGCCGCCCAGGGAATCTCCGGTATCAACACGTGGATGAAGGCGCCACCGACCACCACCGTGACCAACACCAGGGCGAATGCCAGCGCCAGGATCGGCCCGCGCATCTTCCAGAACTCGCCCTTGGGCATGCGCCAGCCATCGACGAACAGCAGCGGCGGGATGAACAGGAACATGAAGAGTTCGGGATCGAGCGCCACGTGCAGCCCCAGGCTCGGCCAAGCCAGCGCGGCGCCGGCGGCGATCTGGATCAATGGCAGCGGCAGCGGGATCAGCTGCGCGGCGAGCCGCGTGCCCCCGACGGTCAGCAGCAGGATCAGCACGGTGTAAACGGTTTGCATCGACGAACTCCCGGCACAGCGCTGCATTGAACCATCGGTGCAACGACGGATCAGCCTCCGGATCGGCAACAGACTGTTGCAATCCGCCGATTCCCCCGCCGGCATCCCGCAAGGCAACGGGAAGTGGCATAATCCCGCGCCTGAATAAAGCATGAAAAAGGAGATGCGCCCCGTGAGTCAGCGGACGCTGTATGGAATCAAGGCGTGCGACACCATGAAGAAAGCCCGCACCTGGCTGGACGAACATGGCGTCGAGTACGCATTCCACGACTACAAGACTAGCGGAATAGACCGCGCGCACCTGGAGCAATGGTGCGCCGAGCACGGTTGGGAAACCCTCCTGAACCGCGCCGGCACCACCTTCCGCAAGCTCGACGACGCCCGCAAAGCCGATCTCGACCAGGCCAAGACCATCGAACTGATGCTCGCCCAGCCGTCGATGATCAAGCGCCCGGTTCTGGATCTGGGCGGCCGCACCCTGGTCGGCTTCAAGCCCGACAACTACGCCGCCGCGCTGGCCTGAGCCGTCCCGCCATGAGCATCGCCTGGGCCCTGTTCCTCCCCGCCTGCTTCGCCCTGAACCTGGCGCCGGGACCGAACAACCTGCTGTCGCTGAACAACGCCGCGCGCTTCGGCCTGCTGCGCGCGACCCTCGCCGGCAGCGGTCGGCTGCTGGCGTTCGCCGGCATGCTGGCCCTGGCCGCCTCCGGCCTGGCGCTGGTGCTGCAGACCTCGGCCTGGCTGTTCCTGGTGATCAAGGTGATTGGCGCCGCCTACCTGCTGTGGCTGGCCGTGCAACTCTGGCGCGCCCCCACCGCCGACCTGCAGGTGAATGGCGCCGCCGTCCCGGCCAGCAGCCTCTGGCGCCTGACGCGCCAGGAGTTCTGGGTCGCCGCCGGCAATCCCAAGGCAATTTTGATCTTCACCGCCTTCCTGCCGCAGTTCGTCGATCCGCACCAGGCCGTGGCCGCCCAGTTCGCCCAGCTCGGTACGGCCTTCCTGCTGCTGGAATGGCTGGCCATCGCCCTCTACGGGCTTGCCGGGCTCCACCTCGGCAAGCTGCTCGCCGGCGCACGCGCCCGGCGCCTGTTCAACCGTGGTTGCGCCGCGCTGCTGGGCAGCGCCGGGCTGGGCCTGCTGCTCAGCCGTCGTCCGGCCTGACCGAATACCCTCTTCGAGATTCTCTTTTCAAGGAAGCACCCACATGTCGAAATCCCTGTTCAGCCTGGCCTTCGGTGTCGGCACCCAGAACCGCCAGGGCAACTGGCTGGAAGTCTTCTACGCACAGCCGCTGCTCAAGCCCAGCGCCGAACTGGTCGCCGCGATCAGCCCGCTGCTGGCCTATCAGGGCGGCAACCAGGCGATCGCCTTCACTGCCCACCAGGCCTACCAGCTGGCCGACGCCGTCAAGGGCGTCGATGCAGCCCAGGCCGCCCTGCTCAACCGCCTGGCCGAGAGCCAGAAGCCGCTGGTCGCCACTGTGCTGGCCGAAGACGCCGCCCCCACCTCCACCCCGGAGGCGTATCTCAAGCTGCACCTGCTGTCCCATCGCCTGGCCAAGCCGCACGGCCTGAACCTGACCGGCATCTTCCCGCTGCTGCCGAACGTGGCCTGGACCAACCAGGGCGCCGTCGACCTGGCCGAACTGGCCGAGCTGCAACTGGAGGCGCGCCTGAAGGGCAAGCTGCTGGAAGTCTTCTCCGTCGACAAGTTCCCGAAGATGACCGACTACGTGGTCCCGAGCGGCGTGCGCATCGCCGACACCGCTCGCGTGCGCCTGGGCGCCTACATTGGTGAAGGCACCACCGTGATGCACGAAGGCTTCGTCAACTTCAACGGCGGCACCGAAGGCCCGGGCATGATCGAAGGCCGCGTCTCCGCGGGCGTGTTCGTCGGCAAGGGCTCTGACCTGGGCGGCGGCTGCTCCACCATGGGCACCCTGTCCGGCGGCGGCAACATCGTCATCAGCGTCGGCGAAGGCTGCCTGATCGGCGCCAACGCCGGCATCGGCATCCCGCTGGGCGACCGCAACATCGTCGAAGCCGGCCTGTACGTCACCGCCGGCACCAAGATCGCCGTGCTGGACGACCAGAACAACCTGGTGAAAGTGGTCAAGGGCCGCGACCTGGCTGGCCAGCCGGACCTGCTGTTCCGCCGCAACTCCCAGACCGGTGCGGTCGAGTGCAAGACCAACAAGACCGCGATCGAATTGAACGAAGCGCTGCACGCGCACAACTAAGCTTGAGCAGCCCGCTCGCGCGGGGTTCGCACTAAGCTTGAAAAACGGGGGCTGCGGCCCCCGTTTTCCATTTTCCGCAACCGGCCACACGCCCATGTCCATTCCCTCGCCCTGGCGCTCCGACTTCCCGGCCCTTGCCACCTTCGAGGCCGAAGGCCAGACCTACCTCGACAGCGCCGCCACCGCACAGAAGCCCCAGGCCATGATCGATGCCCTGGCCGGCTACTACGCCAGCGGCGCCGCCAACGTACACCGCGCCCAGCACCTGCCCGGCGAACGCGCCACCCGTGCCTTCGAGGCCACCCGCACCCTGGCGGCCAATTGGCTGAACGGCGGCAGCCCGGCGCAGATCATCTTCACCGGCGGCGCCACCGAAGCGCTGAACCTGCTGGCCTATGGCCTGGAAAGCCAGTTCCAGACCGGCGACGAGATCGTCATCAGCGCCCTGGAGCACCACGCCAACCTGCTGCCCTGGCAACAACTGGCACTCCGACGCGGGCTGAAACTGGTGGTCCTGCCCCTGGATCGTAGCGGGCGCATCGACCTGGAGCGCGCCGCCAGCCTGATCGGCCCGCGCACGCGACTGCTCGCCGTCAGCCAGCTGTCCAACGTGCTCGGCACCTGGCAACCGCTGCCGGAACTGCTGCAGATGGCTCGGCAGCACGCTGCGTTGACCGTGGTCGACGGCGCCCAGGGCGTGGTCCACGGCCGGCACAACCTGTCCGCGCTGGGCTGCGACTTCTACGTCTGCTCCAGCCACAAGCTCTACGGCCCGGAAGGGCTCGGCCTGCTCTGGGGCCGCCCGGAGGCACTGGAACGCCTGGCGCACTGGCAGTTCGGCGGCGAGATGGTCCGCGTGGCGGACTACTTCGATGCACAGTTCCACAACGCCCCCATCGGCTTCGAAGCGGGCACCCCGCCCATCGGCGCGGTCATCGCCCTGGGTGCCACGCTGGAATGGCTGGCGCGCCTGGACGGCGCCGAAGTCAGTGCCCACGAGGCCATCCTCCACGCCCACCTGCTCGCCGGCCTGCGCGCCCGCGATGGCGTGCGCGTGCTGGGCGAGCCGGAAGTGGCGCTGGCCAGCTTCGTGGTGGAGGGCGTGCACGTCGCCGACCTCGGCCACCTGCTCACCGAGCAGGGCATCGCCGTACGCGCCGGGCACCACTGCGCCATGCCGCTGATGAAGACCCTGGATGTCGCCGGTGCCCTGCGAGTCTCCCTCGGCCTGTACAACGACGGCGCCGACCTGGAGCGTTTCTTCCACGCGCTGGACAGTGCCCTGGAGCTGCTGCAATGAACCTGCCCGCCGCTGCCGCCGAGGCGCTGCAGGCCTTCACCGCGCTGCAAGGCTGGGAGCAGCGCGCGCGCCTGCTGATGCAATGGGGTGAACGCCTGGAGCCGCTGAGCGATACCGAGCGCAGCGACGAACACCGCGTGCACGGCTGCGAGAGCAATGTCTGGCTGGTGGCGGATTCGCGCGCTGGCCGTTGGCACTTCCGCGCCTACAGCGATGCGCGCCTGCTGCGCGGGCTGCTGGCGTTGCTGCTGGTGCGGGTGGATGGCTTGCCGGGGCCGGAGCTGGCGGAGGTCGATCTGGCGGGCTGGTTCAACCAACTGGGGCTCGGCCGACAGCTATCGCCCTCGCGCAGCAATGGCTTGAATGCGGTGCTCAAGCGGATGCAGGATCTGATCGTAGATTTGTAGGAGCGAGCTTGCTCGCGAACCGCTTGATTCCGTAGCTGCCGGAACCCGTTCGCGAGCAAGCTCGCTCCTACAAGAGCATTCAGCCCGCAGCGCGCTCCGAGGGCCGACGCGCGCCGGCGACAATCTTGTCCACCGCCCGCGCCGCCGCGACCATGCCGAAGGTGGCGGTGACCATCATCACCGCGCCGAAGCCGCCGGCGCAATCCAGCTTCACCCCTTCGCCGACGAAGCTCTTGGACTGGCACACGGTGCCGTCCGGCTTCGGGTAACGCAGCTGCTCGGTGGAAAACACGCACTGCACGCTGTAATGCCGGCCCGGCGTGCGCGAGAAGTTGTAGTCGCGGCGCAGCGTCGAGCGGACCTTGGCGGCCAACGGATCGTTGAAGGTCTTGTTCAGGTCGGCGACCTGGATCTGCGTCGGGTCCACCTGCCCGCCCGCGCCACCGGTGGTGATGATCTGCAACTTGCGGCGCTTGCACCAGGCGATCAGCGCGGCCTTGGCGGCGACGCTGTCGATGCAGTCGATCACGCAGTCCAGCTCGGGAGTGATGTAGTCTGCCATCGTCTCGCGGGTGACGAAATCGGTGACAGCGTGTACGACGATACCAGGGTTGATCGCCTTCAGGCGCTCGGCCATCACCTCGACCTTGGGCTTGCCCACGGCGCCCTGCAGCGCATGCACCTGGCGATTGGTGTTGGTGACGCAAACGTCGTCCAGGTCGAACAGCGAAATCTCGCCCACGCCGCTGCGCGCCAGGGCCTCGGCCGCCCAGGAACCCACGCCGCCGATCCCGACCACCGCCACATGGCTGGCCGCCAGCCGCTCCAGGCCCTCACGGCCGTAAAGCCGGGCGATTCCGCCGAAACGCTGTTCATCCAGTTGCATCGCCCACACCTCGCATCGAAACGGCCGGCATTCTATAACGACCGGACTCCTGTAACGACCGGCCCCCTATAACAATCGGCCTGGGCCCGCCTGCAACAAAGCCCGATTGCCACAGTCTCAGTCACGCGCCTGCCCCACATTCTAAACTGTCGGAAAATGCCCACGAACGCCCGCGCGGCGGACCGCCGGCAACCTGTACAGCCCCCGGAGTGCGGGGTAGGATGCGCCCCGTCCGAGCTATCCCGTACAGAGATTGTCCCGGCCCCTCCCCGTTCCACCCTTTGGAACCCGATCGCACCATGCCTGCACGCAAGTTCGGCCTCAACCTGGTGGTCTTCGTCGCCCTCGCGGCACTCTTCACCGGTTTCTGGGCCCTGTACAACCGCCCCGTCACGGTTCCCGCCTGGCCGGAAAGCATCTCCGGATTCTCCTTCTCGCCCTTTCGCCTGAACCAGAATCCACAGAAGAACCAGTTCCCCAGCGACGACGAGATCCGCTCGGACCTGGAACTGGTGGCGAAACAGACCGACAACATCCGCACCTATTCGGTGAAAGGCTCGCTGGCCGACATCCCGCGCCTGGCCGAGGAGCTCGGTATGCGCGTCAGCCTCGGCATCTGGATCGGTCCGGACGAGGCCGAGAACGAAGCCGAGATCGAGCGCGGCATCGAGATCGCCAACAACTCGCGCAGCGTGGTGCGAGTGATCGTCGGCAACGAGGCGCTGTTCCGCCGCGAGGTCACGGTCGAACAGATGACCGCCTACCTGGACCGCGTACGCAAGGCGGTGAAGGTGCCGGTGACCACCGCCGAGCAGTGGCACATCTATGAGAAGTACCCGGAGCTGGCCAAGCACGTCGACCTGATCGCCGCCCACGTGCTGCCCTACTGGGAGTTCACCCCGATGGACGACTCGGTACAGTTCGTCCTCGACCGCGCCCGCGAGCTGCGCGCCAGGTTCCCGCGCAAGCCGCTGCTGCTGGCCGAAGTCGGTTGGCCGAGCAATGGCCGCATGCGCGGCGGCGCCGACGCCACCGGCGCCGACCAGGCCATCTACCTGCGCCGGCTGACCAACGCACTGAACAAGAAGGGCTACAACTACTTCGTCGTCGAGGCCTTCGACCAGCCGTGGAAAGTCGGTGACGAAGGTTCGGTCGGTGCCTACTGGGGCGTCTACAACGCCCAGCGCCAGCCCAAGTTCAACTTCGAGGGGCCGGTGGTGAACATCCCGCAGTGGCGCGCCCTGGCAGTGGCCTCGGTGGTGATGGCACTGCTCGCCCTGACCCTGCTGATGATCGACGGCAGCGCCCTGCGCCAGCGCGGGCGGACCTTCCTCACCGTGGTCGCCTTCGCCGGCGGCTCGGTGCTGGTATGGATCGCCTACGACTACAGCCAGCAATACAGCACCTGGTTCAGCCTGACCGTCGGCGGCCTGCTGGGCATCGGCGCGCTGGGCGTGTTCATCGTCCTGCTCACCGAGGCCCACGAACTAGCCGAGACCGTCTGGGTGCGCAAGCGCCGCCGGCCGTTCGACCCGGTGCTGACCGACACCAGCTATCGCCCCAAGGTCTCGGTGCACGTGCCGTGCTACAACGAGCCGCCGGAGATGCTGAAGAAGACCCTGGATGCCCTGGCCAAGCTCGATTACCCGGACTACGAAGTCCTGATCATCGACAACAACACCAAGGACCCGGCCGTCTGGGAACCGGTGCGCGACTACTGCGAAGTGCTCGGCCCGCGCTTCCGCTTCTTCCACGTCGCGCCGCTGGCCGGCTTCAAGGGCGGCGCGCTGAACTACATCCTGCCGCACACCGCGCCGGACGCCGAAGTCGTCGCGGTGATCGACGCCGACTACTGCGTCGAGCCGAACTGGCTCAAGCAGATGGTGCCGCACTTCAGTGATCCGAAGATCGCCGTGGTGCAATCGCCGCAGGACTATCGCGACGGCGAGGAGAACGTCTTCAAGAAGCTCTGCTACGCCGAGTACAAGGGCTTCTTCCACATCGGCATGGTCACCCGCAACGACCGCGACGCGATCATCCAGCACGGCACCATGACCATGATCCGCCGTACCGTGATGGACGAGCTGAAGTGGGCCGACTGGACCATCTGCGAGGACGCCGAGCTGGGCCTGCGAGTGTTCGAGAAAGGCTATTCGGCCGCCTACTCGCACCAGAGTTTCGGCAAGGGGCTGATGCCGGATACCTTCATCGACTACAAGAAGCAGCGCTTCCGCTGGGCCTACGGCGCCATCCAGATCATGAAGGGCCACGCCCGCGCCCTGTTCCAGGGCAAAGACAGCAAGCTCACCCTCGGCCAGCGCTACCACTTCATCGCCGGCTGGCTGCCGTGGATCGCCGATGGCATGAACATCTTCTTCACCGTCGGTGCGCTGCTCTGGTCCTCGGCGATGATCATCGTGCCCAAGCGGGTCGACCCGCCGCTGCTGATCTTCGCCATCCCGCCGCTGGCGCTGTTCTTCTTCAAGTTCGGCAAGATCATGTTCCTCTACCGCCGCGCGGTGGGCGTGAACCTGCTGCGCTCGTTCCAGGCGGCCGTGGCCGGTCTGGCCCTGTCGCACACCATCGCCAAGGCGGTGCTCTACGGGGCGTTCACCAAGACCATCCCGTTCTTCCGCACGCCGAAGATGGCCTCCAACCACGGCATCCTCGTAGCCCTCGCCGAGGCGCGGGAGGAAGTCTTCATCATGCTGCTGCTGTGGGGCGCGGCGCTGGGCATCGTGCTGGTGCAGGGCGTACCGAGCCGGGACATGATGTTCTGGGTGTCCATGCTGCTGGTGCAGTCCCTGCCCTACCTCGCCGCACTGGTGATGGCGCTGCTGTCGTCGGCGCCAGGGCCGCAGCCGGCGCCGGCCGCGGACGCCGCGCCAGCCCGCTGAACCTTGTAGGAGCGAGCTGGCTCGCTCCTACCAAGGCCGTCACCGTCCATCTCCTCGTAGCAACGCCGGCCAAACGCCGGCGTTTTTGCTTTAAGATGGGCGCCTTTTTCCGTTCCACCCCCAGGATGCCCCTCATGTCCCTCTCGCCGACACTGGCCCTCGCCTGCGAGCTGATTCGCCGTCCCTCCGTCACACCGGTCGATGCCGACTGCCAGCAGTTGATGATGCAGCGCCTGGACGCCTGCGGCTTCGCCCTGGAGCCCATGCGCATCGAGGAAGTGGACAACTTCTGGGCCCTGCGCCAGGGCCGCGACGGCGCCAACGGCCCGGTGCTGTGCTTCGCCGGCCACACCGACGTGGTCCCCACCGGCCCCGAACAGGCCTGGCAGCACCAGCCGTTCGACGCCCTGATCGACGCCGACGGCATGCTCTGCGGCCGAGGAGCTGCGGACATGAAAGGCAGCCTGGCGTCGATGATCATCGCCACCGAGCGCTTCGTCGCCGACCACCCGGACCATCGCGGCAGCATCGCCTACCTGATCACCAGCGACGAGGAAGGCCCGGCCCATCACGGCACCAAGGCCGTGGTCGAGCGCCTGAAGGCGCGCAACGAGCGCCTGGACTGGTGCATCGTCGGCGAACCCTCCAGCACCACCCTGGTCGGCGACGTGGTGAAGAACGGTCGCCGTGGCTCCCTGGGCGCCACCCTTAGCGTGCGTGGCAAGCAGGGCCACGTGGCCTACCCGCACCTGGCGAAGAACCCGATCCATCTCGCCGCCCCGGCCCTGGCGGAGCTGGCTGCCGAGCACTGGGACAACGGCAACGACTACTTCCCGCCGACCAGCTTCCAGATCTCCAACATCAACGGCGGCACCGGCGCGACCAACGTGATCCCGGGCGAACTGAAGGTGATCTTCAACTTCCGCTTCTCCACCGAATCCACCGTGGAAGGCCTGCAGCAGCGCGTCGCCGCCATCCTCGACAAGCACGGCCTGGACTGGCACATCGACTGGGCGCTGTCCGGCCTGCCGTTCCTCACCCAACCGGGTGAGCTGCTCGACGGCGTGGCCGCCGCGATTCTTGCCGTCACGGGCCGCGAGACCACCCCCTCGACCTCGGGCGGCACTTCCGACGGCCGCTTCATCGCCACGATGGGCACCCAGGTGGTCGAGCTCGGGCCGGTGAACGCCACCATCCACCAGGTGGACGAACGCGTACTGGCCAGCGACCTCGATGTGCTGACCGAAATCTACTACCAGACCCTGGTGCGACTGCTGGCATGAGTGGAACCAACAAAGGCTTCTGCCTGGGCGCCATCCAGCCCGACACCCCGCCGCCCACGCCTGCCGCCGAGCGCCGCTACGCCCTGCGCGTGTACCAGATCGCCCAGCGTCGCCGTTCGCTGCCGACCGTGCTGCGCAGCGACCTGCCGCAGCCGCTGGGGAAAAAGGAATGCTGATCTGTCCGCTGTGCCGCGAGGCGCTCAGTACCGTCGACAATGGCGTGGCCTGCCCCGCCGGCCACCGTTTCGACCGCGCCCGCCAGGGCTATCTGAACCTGCTGCCGGTACAGCACAAGAAGAGTCTCGATCCGGGTGACAACGCAGCGATGGTCGAGGCACGCCGGCACTTCCTCGGCGCCGGCCACTACGCGCCGCTGGCCGGACGACTGGCCGGACTGGCCACCGAGCGCGCACCGGGCCGCTGGCTGGATATCGGTTGCGGCGAGGGCTACTACACCGCGCAACTGGGCGAAGCTCTTCCCGAGGCCGACGGCTATGCACTGGACATTTCCCGCGAGGCCGTCAAACGCGCCTGCCGCCGCGCCCCGCAACTGACCTGGATGGTCGCCAGCATGGCCCGCGTGCCGCTGGCCGATGCCTCCTGCCAGTTGCTGGCCAGCGTGTTCAGCCCGATCGACTGGAAGGAAGCGGCACGCCTGCTCACTCCAGGCGGCGGCGTGCTGCGTCTGGGTCCGGCGCGCGATCACCTGCTGGAACTGCGTCAGCGCCTGTACGACGAAGTCCGCGAGTACGTCGAAGACAAGCACCTCGCCGACTTGCCCGAAGAACTGAAGCTGGCACACAGCGAACAGCTGAGCTTCAAGCTGCCGCTGCACACCCGTGAAGCCCGCGAACACCTGCTGGCGATGACACCCCACGGCTGGCGGGTCAACCCCGAACGGCGCGAGCGCATCCTCGCCGAGCCTTTCGAGGTGACGGTCGCGGTACGCTACGATTGGCTGGAACGCCAAGAACCCTGACGAGGACGCCATGCGCCAACCGGATATCGAGATCTACCTCAAGGATGCCGACCAGGCCGCCGTCGGCGCCTGGCTGGAAAAGGCCCTTGGCCCCCGCTCCGAATGGCGCGCCCAGGGCGAGACACTCAAGTGCACCGCCGGCAGCATCCCGGTTACCTGGCTGCCGAAAGCCGTGGGCAAGTGGAACAGCCTGTTCCTGGACAGCGACGCCACGCCGTGGGACGACGACGTCGCCTGCGCCCGCGATGCCTGCGCCGCGCTGGAGGTGGAAGTACGCTGCGCACCGGGCGGCTGGAGCGAGGATCAGGGCGAAGAGGACGCGGACCGCTGGCTGAAGGTGACCACCGCGGGCGTCGAAGAGATTACCTGGCGCACGGGCTGAACCCGACCCGGGCAAGGCTTGAAAAACAAAGGCCCATCCATTGGACGGGCCTTTGTCTTCGGGGGCTCAGACCTTGGCGACGTCTTCCGCCTGGAGGCCTTTCTGACCCTGGATCACCGAGAACTCCACTTTCTGGCCTTCGACCAGGGAGCGGTGACCATCGCCACGAATGGCACGGTAGTGAACGAAAACGTCCGGACCGCTATCGCGTTGAATGAATCCATAACCTTTGGCGTCATTGAACCACTTGACGGTTCCGACCTCACGATCAGCCATTACCACACTCTCCAACTTGCCTATTATTTTTGGGTGGCCCCCGAAATGAGGACTTCAACGGTTCGTCCGGCAGAACGTTTTCCTCATCATCCGACCTGGGCCAGAGCCGCGTTGGAAGGCAATTCGAATAACGCCCGCAGGCGACCGCGATCCCGAGTATATAAACCAAAAGTTACAGCTGGAAAGCACTTTTTCATCAACTCCGCGGCCCTATGACCAAACAGGCCAAAGTGCCATTTTTCGGGGCCTGCAGGGCCATTTTGGGGCTCGTTACCCTGCGTAACGAAAGTGTTTCGAACTTGGACTCGCTCACAACTTTGCACGATAGTTCCGGGCGTTTTCGCAACACCCGGCGCCTGTTTCCCAATCAGGGTTTGCGTCCCTGCATATCCTCCAGACGTCGCGCCAGCGCACCGGCCTGCTCCGGTTCGATGCGATAGGCCCAGTCGCTGCGCGCCAGGACCTGTCCCTCGGCAAAGCCTTCCACCCGATCCAGCAGCAACCACGGCTGCCCGCCCTGGCGCTGCAGATGGGCCGAGAGCCGCCCGCCGTCGAGCGTCTTCAGCGTCAGCGAAAGCTGCGGCGGGCCCTTGAACTGCACCTGATCCAACGGCGCAGCCTCGTTGAACAGCAGGTTGCCGAACGGCAGCGCCATTCCGTTCGCCGCCGCCTCATCGGGCAGCCGCGCGTCCTTGGGCAACTGACGCACCCGCAGGTTGGGTTCGCCGGGCTTGTCGCGGTAGACCGTCAAGGTCTCACCCTTGGGGTAGCGCACCGAGACTTCGGCGATGTCCTCGAAGGCAATACGGGTCACCCGCCGGTCCAGCCAGTCCAGTTCGTCGGGGGGCAGGTTCAGGAACTGATCGATCAGCCAGACCTGGTCGTCTCCCGGCTGGCGCACCAGGCGGCCGCCCTGCTGCGCGTTCTTGCCCAGCAGCACGTCGATGGGGGCGCCGGAGACCCGCTCCAGGGTCAGGCGCACGGCGGCGCCCTCGCCCTTCTCCGCCAGCCCGAGTCGGGCGAAGTTGGCCGGATCGCGTGTCTTGGGCTCGACCTTGCGCGCCTGCGCCAGGTCCTGCAGCAGGTCGCCGATCAGGCGTCCCGCCGCCCGGTAGTCTTCCTTCGCCGGCATCACCCAGCCGCCGTCCTTGCGCGCCACCTGGATCGGCGGCTGGCCGGGACGTTCGATACGCACGCCGCTGACCTGCTGCGGGTCGAGCCCCGGCAGGTAGTGGGTGTCTTCTACCGGCAAGGGTTCGGGCCCGCGCTGCAGCCAGAAGAACAGGCCGCCGAGGGCCATCACCAGCACTACCAGCAATAACAGGCTCTTGCGCTGCATGACGATCTCCTCAGGCGTGCCGGCGCCGGCGGCGCCATAACCACAGGGCGAGTACGCCGACCGTCAGCAGCACCGGCACCAGGGCGATGTTGATGACTTTCAGGCGCGTGCCGAGGGCGTCGATATCGGCATTGAGCTGAAACTGCACCTCGCGCAGCTCCTTGCGGATGCGTACGCGTTCCTGGATGAACTGCTGCACGGCATGCTGCTGTTCCGGCGTCAGTTCGGTGACCTTGCTCGGGTCCTGGTTCTGCAGCGCGGCCAGCTTCTGCTCGGTCTCGGCCAGGCGCTGCTTGAGCGCATCCTCCTTCTCGCGGAAGTGCGATTCGGCCTGGCGCTGCAGGTCGTCGACCACGCTGAACGGTCGGCTGAAGCGACCGCGCGAGCGCACGCTGATCAAGGCGTCGGAACCGGTCAGGTTGTCCAGGGTGTTGATCACGTAGTTGGCGTTATCCGCCCAGGGCTGCGGCACGCGCTCGCCGAAGAAGTCCTGCACCTGTACCCACAGGCGGTCGGTGAGCAGGTCGGTGTCGGCCACGGCAATCACATTGATGTTCTCCGCGCTCCCGAGTCCGTCCTTGTGCCCCTCGATGCCCTGCGGGAACGCGCTCTGCGCCGGTCCCTGGATGCGTGCGGCGAGGGTGTAGCGCTCGCCGCTGGGCTTGAGTTCGCGCATCAGCGCGCCGGGGTCCTGCAGGTTGACGAACAGTCGCGCCTCGAACGGCATGGCGTAGGTGGAACTGCTCAGCAGCGGGGTGAAGCGGGTCTTCGCGCCGTCCAGCGGCTTGAGGATGCCGGCCGTGGCCAGGGTGATGCTGCTCAGCCCGGCGGTGGTGACGTCATCCGGGTCCAGCGCGCGTCTGTCCAGGTTCAGCCAGGCCGGATGGTGCGTCGTACGCTGGCCCTGGCCCATACCTACGTTCATGGCGTAGCGGCCGTCGCCCAGCACCTGGCCCGGCAACAGTTGCACACCCCAGGCCTTGAACAGCGGTTCGAGATCCGACGCCGGTTCACCGGCCCCTTCCAGTACCGCCATCGGCGAGGCCTTGTCCGCCTCGCTGTAGGGGTCGACGAACACCAGCAGTTTGCCGCCGCGCAGGACGAACTGGTCGATGGCGTAGAGCGTCTGCTGCGGCAGTTGCTTGGGGTGCACCAGCATCAGCACGCTGACGTCGTCGGGAATGCGGTCGACGTCCGTCTTCAGGCTCTTCAGGTCGAACTGCTGGCGCACTTCCTCCAGCAACATCCACGGCGAGGTGGGCTGCTGGGTCTGCATGTCGAAGCCACCGTTCAGGTTCAGCGTCGAGATCAATCCCACCACCGGCCGTTTGGGTTGCGCCAGCCCCTGGATCAGGCGGCTGACGTCGTACTCGAGGAACTGCTCCTGGTCCGGCTGGAAGAACGGGATCACCTGCACATCGTCCAGCGCATTGGTGCCGGCCAGGCCGAAGTACAGCGAATCGCCGCCACCCGGCAGCGGCACGCCCTGCAATCCGAACTCGGTGGCCTTGTCCTCGTCCTCGGAGAACGGCTGCGGGTCGATCAGGTGCAGGCGGATCCTGCCGTCGGCCTGGCGCTCGTAGGCCTTGAGCAGTTCCTCGACGCGCTTGGCGTAGTTGCGCAGCGGGACCAGGTCGCGGCTGCCTTTGTCGGAGTAGAAGAAGTACAGGTTCACCGGCTCCTTGAGCGAGCCGAGGATCTGCCTCGTTCCGTCGGAGATGGTGTAGAGCTTCTGTTGCGTCAGGTCCAGCCGCGCGCCGGTGAACAACAGGCCGGAGAGCATGTTGAACGCCAGGAACAGCAGCGCGATCACCACGAGTCCGGCCCCGGAAAGCATCATCTTTTTCATCTGGGCGTCCTCAGTCGGCTTTCTTCAGGTCGACCACCACCGCGGTGGCGGCCAGCCAGGCGGCGATCAGGCTGGCGAAGTACAGCAGGTCGCGCAGGTCGATCACGCCCTTGCCGATGGCGTCGAAGCGAGTGAGGAAACTCAGCGAGGCCACCGCATCGAGCAACCACTGCGGCGCCCAGGCACTGAAGGCGTCCAGCACCAGCGGGAAGCCACTGGCGATGAAGATGAAACACACCACCACCGCGAGGATGAAGGCGATCACCTGGTTCTTCGCCAGCGCCGACATGCACGAGCCAATTGCCAGGTAGGCCCCGGCCAGCAGCCAACTGCCCAGGTAGCCGGCGAGTATCGCGCCGTTGTCCGGCTCGCCCAGGTAATTGACGGTGATCACCATCGGGAAGGTCAGCAGCAGCGCCAGCCCGGCGAAGGCCCAGGCGGCGAGGAACTTGCCGGTCACCGCCTCGGCACGGGTGATCGGCAGGGTCATCAGCAATTCGATGGTCCCCGACTTGCGTTCCTCCGCCCACAGGCGCATGGCGATGGCCGGAATCAGGAACAGATAGAGCCAGGGGTGGAAGTTGAAGAAGGCGTTCAGATCAGCCTGGTTCCGCTCGTAGAAACTGCCCAGGTAGAAGGTGAAAACGCCCGATAGCACAAGGAAAATGACGATGAACACGTAGGCCAGCGGCGTGGCGAAATAGCTCGCCAGCTCGCGCCTGAAGATGACCGGCAACTGCTTCATGCCGCCTCCCCCCGGGTCAGGCTGCGGAACACTTCGTCGAGGCGGCCGCGCTCGACATCCAGCTCGCGGATGTGCCAGCCGCGCTCGGCGATCAACGCATTGACCTGCGGGAAGATCACCTGCCCCGGCTGCGCCAGCACGGTCAGGCTGCCGTCCACGGTGTTCTCTTCCAGTCCGGCGACGCCCGGCAGCGCCGCCAGCGCGGCGTGGTCCAGCGCGCCTTCGGCCACCAGCGTCACCGCCTGGTGGTAGCGCGAGCGGCTTTCCAGCGTCAGCGGCGTGCCGTCGGCCACCAGCCGGCCATTGGCGATCACCACGGCGCGGGTGCAGACCGCCGTAACCTCTTCGAGGATGTGCGTGGAAATGATGATGATGCGCCCGCAGGCCAGGCGGCGGATCAGCTCGCGCACCTGGTGCTTCTGGTTCGGGTCGAGGCCGTCGGTAGGCTCGTCGAGGATCAGCACCTGGGGATCATGGAGGATCGCCTGGGCCACGCCGACGCGGCGCTTGAAGCCTTTGGACAGGGTTTCGATGGACTGCTCGCGGACCTGTTCCAGTTCCAGTTGCTCGACCACCCGGCCGACCCGCTCGCGCTTCTGTGCGCCACGGAAGCCACGGACCTCGGCGATGAACTCGAGGAAGGCGCGGACCCTCATGTCGCCATAGCAGGGCGCCCCTTCGGGCAGGTAGCCGATCTGCCGCTGCGCCTCGAGCGTTTGGGTGAGGATGTCGTGGCCGAAGATGCTCGCGGTGCCGGAAGTCGGCGCGAGGAAGCCGGTCAGCATCTTCATGGTGGTGGACTTGCCGGCGCCGTTGGGGCCGAGGAACCCCAGCACCTCGCCCTGCGCCACGCGCAGCGACAGATCATCGACCGCCGTGTACGGGCCGAAGCGTTTCGTGAGTCTTGTTATTTCGATCATGGTCTCTCACCGTGCGCCCGTCCCGGTACGCGGAAACGCTGGAGGGAGACGGGCTCTCCAAATGGCAGCGGGACTATAGGAATGCACGGCGGGGCAATGCAAGGCAACGTGCCTTACCAAAGATTACAAGGCACGCCGCCATCACCAACGCTGCGGCCGACCCGGCACGGGCAGCCGCGAAGCGTCAGGGACTGACCTGGTAGCCGCGTCCCTGCAGGCAACTGCTGTAGGCGGTGGCGCTGGCCGAACTCTGCGCGCTCTGCTGATCGCGGCGGCCCTGGCGACGCTCCTGGCGCTGGCGCATACCGCCGGCCACCGCGCCGGCAGCGGCGACTTCACCGGCGCGGTTCTGCCGGTACTGCTGCTTGGTATCGTCGCTGACCCGGTCGTAGACCTCGTCATGCTGCCGCCCACGCACCTCGGCGCCGACCGCACCCGCCGCCGCCCCGGCTGCCGCGCCGCGCACGCGTCCGCCGACATGCGGGCTGGACGTGCCGGCGCTGCTCGCGGCGTTGGCGGCAACCCCGTTGCAGTAGTCCATGTCCTGCTGCATCTGCTGGCTGCTCTGGCCATTGAGCGGCATCACCGACTGAGCCCCGGCCGGCGTCGCGCAGACCAGCGCCAGCAGACATCCCCAGGTAACGGTACGCATCGCTCCACCTCCATCGAATGGAACCCTGATCAAGCAGGATAGCCCCTGCCGACGGGGCGTCAGCCCGGCTCCGACCAAGCGCCCACGGCTTTGCTGCACGCCCCCTGATCCGGCACACTAGCGCCCCTGAGCAATCGCTCGTTTTACTTCTGCCAGCCATAGGGCCTGTATGCCACGTTACCCGTTCCGCCGCTTCGGTTTTGGTGCCCTGCGCCGCCTGCTGTACCTCTGGGTGCGCTCGGAAACCATCAACCAGTCGGCCTTCAGCCTGAAGATCGACCGCAGCAAGCCGGTCCTCTACGTCCTGCAGCAACCCTCGGTAACCGACCTCGCGGTGGTGGACAGCGAATGCCGCAAGGCCGGCCTGCCGCGGCCGGTGATGCCGGTGGCAGTGGGTGAATCCATCGAGCCGGCGGCCTTCTTCTACCTGACGCCGGAGCCCGACTGGCTCGGCCGCCAGGACAAGCGCGGCGCGCCGCCGGCGCTGGTGCGCATGCTCGGCGCCATCGGCCAGAACGGTATCGACGACGCGCAGATCGTTCCGGTCAGCGTGTTCTGGGGCCAATCCCCGGACAGCGAGAAGAGCGCCTGGAAGCTGCTGTTCGCCGACAACTGGGCCGTCACCGGGCGCCTGCGCAAACTGGCGCGCATCCTCATCCTCGGCCGCAAGACCCGCGTGCAGTTCTCCGCGCCCATCCACCTGCGCGAACTGGTCGAGCAGGACAAAGGCCATGCGCGCACCCTGCGCATGGTGCAACGCATCCTGCGGGTGCATTTCCGCAACCAGAAGACCGCGGTGATCGGCCCGGACCTCTCCCACCGCCGTACCCTGGTCAAGGGCCTGCTGCGCGCGCCGCTGGTGCGCCAGGCGATCCAGGAAGAGTGCGATACCCAGAAGATCGCCCAGGAAAAGGCCGAAGCCACCGCCCTGCGCTACGCCAACGAGATCGCCGCCGACGTCTCCTACCCGGTGATCCGCTTCCTCGAAGTGACCCTGACCTGGTTCTGGAACAAGCTCTACGAGGGCGTGAAGGTCAACCACATCGAGCGCGTGCAGGACGTCGCCCAGGGCCACGAGATCGTCTACGTGCCCTGCCACCGCAGCCACATCGACTACCTGCTGCTGTCCTACCTGCTGTTCCGCAACGGCCTGACCCCGCCGCACATCGCCGCCGGCATCAACCTCAACATGCCCATCGTCGGCTCCATCCTGCGCCGTGGCGGCGCCTTCTTCATGCGCCGCAGCTTCAAGGGCAACCAGCTGTACACCGCGGTGTTCAACGAATACCTGCACACCCTGTTCAGCCGCGGTTTCTCCACCGAGTACTTCGTCGAAGGCGGCCGCTCGCGCACCGGGCGCATGCTGCACCCGCGCACCGGCATGCTGGCGATCACCCTGCGCAGCTTCCTGCGCGACTCGCGCCGGCCCATCGTCTTCGTCCCCGTGTACATCGGCTACGAGCGCGTACTCGAAGGCCGCACCTACCTGGGCGAGCTGCGCGGGGCGGCGAAAAAGAAGGAGTCGATCTTCGACATCTTCAAGGTCATCGGCGCGCTGAAGCAGCGCTTCGGCCAGGTCTGGGTGAACTTCGGCGAGCCGATCCACCTCGACCGCTTCCTCGACCAGCAGCAGCCGGACTGGCGCCAGCAGACGCTGGGCCCGGAATACCGCCCGGCCTGGCTGTCGGACACCACCAACCACCTGGCCCGCGACGTCGCCCGCCACCTCAACGACGCCGCCGCGATCAACCCGGTGAACCTGGTCGCCCTGGCGCTGCTCTCCACCACCCGCCTGGCCCTGGACGAAACCGCCCTGGCGCGGGTGATCGACCTCTACCTCGACCTGCTGCGCAAGGTGCCCTACTCACCCAGCGCAACCCTGCCCGACGGCGACGGCCAGCAGCAGATCGAATACGTGAAGAGCATGAACCTGCTCAGCGAACAGAAGGACGCCCTCGGCCACATCTGCTACCTCGACGAGCAGAACGCGGTGCTGATGACCTACTACCGCAACAACGTGCTGCACATCTTCGCCCTGCCGGCGCTGATCGCCAGCTTCTTCCAGAACAGCGGGCGGATCAGCCGCGAGCAGTTGCTGCGCTACACCCGCGCGCTGTATCCGTACCTGCAGGCCGAGCTGTTCATCCGCTGGAACCTGGACGAACTGGACGCCGTGGTCGACCAGTGGCTGCAGGCCCTGGTGGCCAGCGAACTGCTCAAGCAGGAGAACGACACCTTCATCCGTCCGGCCCCCAGCTCGCGCCAGTACGTGCTACTGACCCTGCTGGCCCGCTCCATCGCCCAGACCCTGCAGCGTTTCTACATGGCCATCTCGCTGGTGCTCAACGCCGGACAGAAGCAGCTCAGCGCCGAGGAACTGGAAAACCTCTGCACCGTGATGGCCCAGCGCCTGTCGATCCTCCACGGCCTCAACGCCCCGGAGTTCTTCGACAAGAGCCTGTTCCGTCACTTCATCCAGACCCTGCTGGACGAAGATGTGCTGCGCAAGGACGAACACGGCAAGCTGAGCTACCACGAACTGCTCGGCGAACTGGCCGAAGGCGCGGCCAAGCGGGTGCTGCCGGCGGAAATCCGGCTGTCGATCCGCCAGGTCGCGCTGGACCGGCCCAGCCAGGAGCAATCCCCCAGCGCAGAGCCACCCGCCACCCAGGCCTAGCGCGCCCGTCGGCGACATCCGCCGAATACTTGACGCACCCTGCCGCGATCGTTAGTTTTCTGACACATCATCCATCGATCGCGGTCAGGGACGCTCCCGTGTTCAACAGGATCCTGCTCGTCTGCGTCGGCAACATCTGCCGTAGCCCCACCGCCGAACACCTGCTTCGCGAATCCCTGCCAGGCAGCGGCATCGCTATCGCCTCGGCGGGGATTAGCGCCCTGGTCGGCCACCCTATCGAGAGTACCGCGCTGGCTATCCTCGGCGACCACGGCCACCGTCCGCCGCCCCATCGCGCCCGTCAACTGAACCGCGAGCTGATCCACGAGGCCAACCTGGTGCTGGTCATGGAACACGGCCAGATCCAGGACGTCATCCGACTCTCGCCCGAGGCACGCGGCAAGACCTTCCTGCTCGGCAAATGGCTGCACAACCTGGAAATCCCCGACCCCTATCGCAAGGGCCCGGAGGCGTTCGAGCACAGCTACCGGCTGATCGAACGCGCGGTATCCAGCTGGGCCGGGCGGCTACGCCCGCGAAGACAGCAGGTGCCCGGCCAACCGGGCCAATCGGCATGACGCCGACACCTCCACGGACCCCGTTCGGTTGTCGGGTCCACCCTCGGCGCACGAAGCACCAGGAGTCCACAGCCGTCCATGAACAACCAGCACACGCCCCCGCCCTTCGATGACCGCGACCTCGGCCAGCCACCGCGCCGTCTGCGCATCCTGCATGTCGCCGAAACCATCCAGGGCGGCGTCGCCAGCTACCTGGAAACGCTGGACAAGACCTCCCCCCACGACAACCGCTTCCTGATCCCCGGCAGCCAAGCCCACTGCACCTCGATTGCTCCCGACAAACTGCTGCCGTTCAAGGGCGAGCGGCGGCTCACGCGCATCGCCCACCTGTTCAAGGCGCTGCATGGCGCCCTGCGGCGCGAACGCTATGACCTGATCCACCTGCACAGTTCGCTGGCCGGCTACGTCTTCGTCCTGCGCCGGCTGGCGCTGCTGAAATCTCCGCCCGCGGTGTACTGCGCCCACGGCTGGTCGTTCCTGCGCGAAACGTCACGCCTGGAACACCTGGCGTGCCGCTCCCTGGACTTCCTCACCGGCGTGCTCGCGAACGGCATCATTCATATATCCCGCACCGAGCAGGCGCGCGCGGCGTTCATCCCCAATGCCAACCAGGCCGTGCTCTACAACCCGATCGATCCGCACTACATCGCGCAACCGCCATCGACCACCGAACGGTCGGCCAATACCGTGCTGTTCGTCGGTCGCCTGGATTACCAGAAGGGCTTCGACGTGCTCTACCGCGCCTTCCTCGATCCGGCGCTGCAGGACTGCCGGCTGCTGGTGGCCGGGTCGTCGGTACTCGCAAGCTCCGCCTACGGGGAAACCGCCAACGTCCGCTTCCTTGGCTGGCAGAACAAGGAAAGCCTGCACCGGCTCTACGAGCAGGCCACGCTGACCATCATGCCGTCACGCTGGGAAGGCTTCGGGCTGGTGGCCATCGAATCCCTCGCCAGGGGCACTCAGGTACTGGTCAACCAGACCGGCTCGCTGCCGGAGATCGTCGCGCCCGTTGGGCTGGTGGCGGACCTCTCGCGCGCGGACACACTGGTCGAACAGCTCAGGCACGCCCTCGACGCGCCGCCCCGCCATACGCCCGAAGCCCTGCACGCCTTCGTCAGGGAGCGCTTCGCGCCGGAGCGTTTCGCCCGCGAGCTCTCGGCCTTCTACGCCAGGACCCTGGGCATCGACGCCAGCCTGCAGAACCTGCCCGCGCAGTCGTAGCCAGTGTCTGGAGCCGGCCGCCGGGACATCCGGCAACACATCTCCCTCACCTGGATCAGGGACGCTGCAACTATCCTGGGGCATGCTTGTCCTACGCCCCCCTGAGTTCAAGGAGAGTCCCACCCCATGAAAGCCCTTCCCCTCCTCCTGATGGCCGGCCTGCTCGCCGCCTGCAGTTCCACGCCCCCGGCGAGCAAGGCATCGCTGGACGGCGAAGTGTTCTACCTGCAGCGCATCGCCCTGCCGCCGAGCGCGAAAGTGACGGTCAGCCTGCAGGACGTATCCCTGGCCGACGCCCCCGCCCAGGAACTGGCCCAGCAGACGCTGGAGCCGGGTCGCCAGGTGCCGCTGGCCTTCCATCTGGAATACGACCGCGACGCGGTCAAGCCGGGCCATAGCTATGCCGTCAGCGCGCGCATCGAGGACAATGGCCGCCTGATGTTCATCAGCACCGAGCGCCACAGCGTCAAGCTGGACGGCCAGGACCCGCAACCGCTGCGCGTACGCGTCGACCCGGTGCGCTGATTCACCACGCCGCCGGGTTTTCCCTGGCGGCGTCAGTCCGTTAATCTCCCCGCCTCATTCTCCACCTCGGCGGCCACACTGGCCGCCGAACTCCGTTCAAGGAAGTTTCGATGTTGCGAATCCCCGCTCTGCTGGCCGGCGCCCTGCTCTCGGTCAACGCCTTCGCCCTGTCCCTCTCCGACCTCAGCCAGAGCGACGCCTCGGGCGGCCTGAAGGACGCATTGACCCAGGGCGCGCAGGTCGCCGTGCGCCAGCTCAGCCAGCCTGGCGGCTTCAGCAATGACCCGCAGGTGCGCATCGAACTGCCGGGCAAACTGGGCAAGGCCGCCAAGACCATGAAGCAGTTCGGCATGGGCGCGCAGGTCGACCAGCTGGAAGCCAGCATGAACAAGGCCGCCGAGGCGGCCATGCCGCAGGCCCAGGCACTGCTGCTGGACGCCGTGAAGAAGATGACCGTGACCGACGCCAAGGGCATCCTCCAGGGTGGCGACGATGCCGCCACCGAATACCTCGACCGCAGCAGCCGCGAGCAACTGCGCGCCAAGTTCCTGCCGATCATCAAGCAGGCCACCGACCAGGTCGGCGTGGCCAAGCAGTACAACGCCTTCGCCAGCCAGGCCGCCGCCTTCGGCGTGGTCGACGCGAAAAGCGCCAACATCGAGAACTACGTGACCGAGGAAGCGCTGGACGGCCTGTTCAAGGTCATCGCCGAACAGGAGAAAGGCATTCGCCAGAATCCCACCGCCGCGGCCACGGGCCTGGCGAAGAAGGTGTTCGGGGTGCTCTGAGCCTCTCCCGAACGGCAAAAGAAAAGGCCCGGCAGATGCCGGGCCTTTTCATGTCGAGCAGTTCCCGCTCGCGAACATCTCCCGGCGACCAGGGTGTGAAGCGGCTCGCTCCTACAACGGAGCTCGACCAGCAGGCGACTCCTCAGTCTCACTCTGGGCAATGAACTCCAGCATCTTTTCGCTGCCGTCGACCAGATCGGCGTGGATCGCTGCGCGGGCGGCGGTGCCGTCGCCTTCGCGCAGCGCCCGCAGGACGTCCCAATGATGCTCGATGGCCATGCGCTCGTTGAAGTCGGCGTAGGCCTGGGCGATCAGCGGGCCGGTGCGCATCCACAGGCTGTCGAGGAAGGCGCGCAGCAGCGGCATGCCGGCGACGTCGGCCAGGGCGAAATGGAACGCCTGATTGAGCTTGAGCGCCGAAACCAGGTCCTCGGCATGGATCGCCGCCAGGTTGGCGCGGATGTTGGCTTCCAGCGCATTCAATTGCTCGGCGCTGGCCCTGGCGGCAGCCGTCTCGGCCGCCAGCCCTTCGAGGGCCACGCGGATGCTGCGGATTTCCAGGTACTGCTCGCGGGTAAGCAGCGGCACGCGGATGTCGCGCGGCGTCCTGAGTACCAGTGCCTGTTCCTTGGCCAGTTGCAGGATGGCGTCGCGCACCGGGGTCACGCTGGTACCCAGTTGCTGGGCCAGGTCGCGGATACGCAGGCGGTCGTCCGGCTTGAAGCGGCCGGTGATCAGCGCCTCGTGCAACAGCGCATAGACGCCGCTGCCCAGGTAGGAATGGTTCAGTCCTTCGATCGGGTAGTTCATCGCTTTCTCATCGCGTGCTGCGGCATTTCCGGCGCGCATGATGCGGATTGAGCGCGCCGGATGCCAGCGGGATCACACATGCTGGCCGCCGTTGATGTGGATTTCCGCGCCATTCACGTAGGACGCGCCACTGGTGCAGAGGAAATGGATCAACGAGGCGACCTCCTCCGGCTTGCCCAGGCGGTGCATGGGAATGTCGCGCTCGACGATCAGCTCGGTCCCGGAGGAAAGGATCGCGGTATCGATCTCCCCCGGCGCGATGGCATTGACGCGCACGCCGTGCGGGCCGAAGTCGTGGGCCATCTCGCGGGTCAGCGCCGCCAGCGCGGCCTTGGAGCAGGCGTAGGCGACGCCGGCGAAGGGATGCACCCGTGAACCGGCAATGGAGGTGACGTTGATCACCGAGCCCTTGGCCGCCTTCAGCTCATCGAACAGCCCGCGCGCCAGCAGCGCGGTGGAGAACAGGTTGACGTTGAACACTTTCAACCAGGTGGCGTAGTCGCTTTCCAGCACGCCCAGGCGCTCCCCGTCCTGCCCTTTCGGCGAGATGCCGGCGTTGTTCACCAGCGCGTGCAGGGTGCCACCGAGCTTTTCGCGGATCTGCGGCAGGCTGGCCTGCACGCTGTCGATGTCTTCCAGGTCCAGGTGGATGTGGTTGATCAGCCCTTCGGCCCAGGGGCATTCGGCGCTCCAGTCCTGGCGCGAGGCGGTGAACACGCGCCAGCCCGCGGCGTTGAAGTGCTTCACCGTCGCGTGGCCGATGCCGCGGCTGGCGCCGGTGAGCAGCAAGGTCTTGGTCGGATTCATTGCATCCCCCTGCAAAAATGGACGTCCGTGGTGGCACGACGAGTATCGGCGTGCGCAATGGATCAAATAAAAACATGATGCATCATGTTTTGGAAGGTGTTTAAATCGACTTCGCGTCAGCCAATTCCAAACAACAACAAGAAACTGGAGGACATCCCATGCTCGACCGCACCTGCACCGCGCGCTCCTCACCCTGAGCCAACGGGCGACCGGTCGGCCTCCCAGCTCGGGCCGCCCCAGCCCTTCTCTTGAAGCTGCCTTCTTTTCGATGGGCCGGATTGGCCCGACCAGGAGTAATTGCATGTTCAAGAAAGCCGTAGCACTGATGATGCTGGCCGGCGGCGCCGCCCAGCTCCACGCCGAGACACTGACCGTGGTGTCCTTCGGTGGCGATAACAAGGTGGCCCAGGAAAAGGCCTTCTACAAACCCTTCGAGCAACAGGCCAAGGTCACCGTCCAGGGCGCCGAGTACAACGGCGAGATGGCCAAGATCAAGGTCATGGCCGACACCGGCAAGACCAGTTGGGACGTGGTCGAGGTGGAATCCCCGGAACTCATGCGCGGTTGCAGCGAAGGCCTGTTCGAGCAGCTCGACTGGTCGAAGCTGGGCAAGCGCGAGGACTTCCTCGACGCCGCCGTGAGCGACTGCGGCGTGGGCATCTTCATCTGGTCCACGGTGCTGACCTATGACGCCAAGAAGCTCGCCAGCGCCCCGACCGGCTGGGCCGACTTTTGGGACGTGAAGAAGTACCCGGGCAAGCGCGGCCTGCGCCGTGGCGCCAAGTTCACCCTGGAGTTCGCCCTGGAAGCGGACGGCGTGAAACAGGCCGACCTGTACAAGGTGCTCGGCACCAAGGAAGGCGTGGACCGCGCGTTCAAGAAACTCGACGAGATAAAGCCCTACATCCAGTGGTGGGAAGCCGGCGCGCAACCGCTGCAATGGCTGGCCGCCGGCGACGTGGTGATGACCAGCGCCTACAACGGCCGCGTCGCCACCGCGCAGAAGGAAGGCCGCGACTTCGCCATCCAGTGGAACGGCAGCATCTACGACCTGGACCACTGGGCCATCGTCAAGGGCAGCCCGAAGAAGGAGCTCTCCGAGCAGTTCATCGCCCTGGCCAACAAGCCCGAGCACCAGAAGGTCTTCGCCGAGAGCATCCCCTACGGCCCGACCAACAAGAACACCATCCCGCTGATCGACCCGGCCATCGCGCCGAATCTGCCCACCGCGCCGCAGAACCTGGAAAACGCACGCGCGATGGACACCGAGTTCTGGATCGACCACGGCGAGGAACTGGAACAACGCTTCAACGCCTGGGCGAGCAAGTAAGCCGGTGGCGACCGTCCGGCCCGCCCCGGACGGTCGCGCCAGCCTCGCCGCAGCGCCTGTCCGCCTGAACCCGCAGTACCGCGCTACCCGCTCCACCCACGCTGAACCCGCTGGAGATGTACCCGTGCCCCTCAACACCGCGCCCGTCCACGACCACCTGCTGGAAGCGGCTCCCGCCCAAGTGAGCGACGTCCAGGCCACCGCCATTGCCGAGGAATACTTCGGCCAGCGCGGCACGCTGAACCGCCTCGCCGGCGAACGCGACCTGAACTTCCACATCAGCCACGGCCACGGCGACGACCGCCTGCTCAAGCTCTCCCACCCGCTGGAAGATCCGCAGGTGGTGGACTTCCAGACCCGCGCCCTGCTGCGTGTCGAAGCTGCCGACCCAACCCTGGCCGTGCAGCGCGTCTATCCCTCGCTGGGCGGCGAGTACCAGATGCCTGTGGAAGTCGACGGCCAGCCAATGCTTGCGCGGCTGTTCTCCTTCGTCGACGGCGTACCGCTGCACCGCGTGCCGCAACGCAGCCGCGCCCTGCGTGAAAACCTCGGCGACGCCCTGGCGCGCCTCGGACTAGCGCTCAACGGCTTCGAACACCCGGCGTCCGGCCACGAACTGCTGTGGGACATGAAGCACGCCTCGCGCCTGCGCCGGCTGCTGGCCTACATCGAGGACCGCGAGCAGCGCGCGCTGGTCGAACGCTTCCTCGATAACTTCGAGCGCCACGCACTGCCCCGCCAGGCCACGCTGCGCGCCCAGGTCATCCACAACGACCTGAACCCGCACAACGTCATCGTCGACGCCGCGCATCCCGACCTGCTGCGCAACATCCTCGACTTCGGCGACATGGTCCACGCCCCGCTGATCAACGACCTCGGCGTCGCCGCCGCCTACCAGGTGGGCGAACCGGACGCACCGCTGGCCCCCGCCTGCGAGATGATCGCCGCCTACCACCGACGCTGCCCGCTGCTTGAGGCCGAGCAGGAAATCCTCGCCGACCTGATCGCCACGCGCCTGATCATGACCCTGTGCATCACCGCCTGGCGCGCCAGCCTGCATCCCGAGAACCGCGACTACATCCTGCGCAACACCCGTCACGCCTGGCAGGGCCTGCAAGGCCTGGCCCGCCTGAGCCGCGAGCAGGCGCAGGAACAGATCGCCGCCGCCTGCCGCGCCCCGGCCCACTCCATCTCCAGCGGAAAAGAGGAGCCCCGCCCATGACCATGCCCAACGGATTCAGCCCGGCCGACGCCGACCGCCTGAGCGCTGAAGAGCGCCGCCTGATCGAGCGCCGCGAGCGCCTGCTCGGCCCGGCCTACCGGCTGTTCTACGAGCGCCCGCTGCACACCGTGCGCGGCGAAGGGGTCTGGCTCTATGACAAGCAGGGCAACCGCTACCTCGATGCCTACAACAACGTCGCCTCCATCGGCCACTGCCACCCGCGCGTGGTGCAGGCCATCGCCAGCCAGGCGGCGGTGCTGAACACCCACACCCGCTACCTGCAGGAAGGTATCCTCGACTACGCCGAGGACCTGCTCTCCACCTTCCCCGCCGGCCTCGACCAGGCGATGTTCACCTGCACCGGCAGCGAGGCCAACGACCTCGCCCTGCGCATCGCCCGCCACTACACCGGCGGCACCGGGGTGATCATCACCCGCTTCGCCTACCACGGCGTCACCGGCGACATCTCAGAACTCTCGCCCGCCCTGGGCAGCGGCATCACCCTGCCCGCCCACGCCCGCACCGTGCGTGCGCCGGACGCCTACCGCCTCGGCGCCGAAAACGTCGCCAGGACCCTCGCCGACGACGTGCGCGCCGCCATCGCCGACCTGCGCGCCCACGGCATCAAGCCCGCCGCGCTGCTGCTCGACGGCATCTTCGCCAGCGACGGCGTGCTGCCCGATCCAGCCGGTTTCCTCAGCGAAGCGGTGAAGGTTGCCCGCGACGAAGGCCTGCTCTACATCGCCGACGAAGTACAAAGCGGCTTCGCCCGTACCGGCGCGACGATGTGGGGCTTCCAGCGCCACGGCGTGCAGCCGGACCTGGTCACCCTCGGCAAGCCGATGGGCAACGGCCAGCCGATCGCCGGCGTGGTGGCTCGGGCGGACATCCTCGATACCTTCGGGCGCAACGTACGCTACTTCAACACCTTCGGCGGCAACCCGGTGTCCTGCGCGGCGGCCCAGGCGGTGCTCGACGTGATCCGCGACGAACGCTTGCAGGAACGCTCGCAGCGCATTGGCGACTTCATGCTCCAGGGCATCCGCAAGCTGGCCGAGCGCCATGAACTGATCGGCGACGTGCGCGGCGCGGGGTTGTTCCTCGGCGTCGAACTGGTGACCGAGCGCGCCGACAAGACGCCCGCCACCCACCAGACCCGCCGCGTGGTCAACGCCATGCGCGAACGCGGCGTGCTGATCAGCGCCGCCGGCCCATTGGAGAACATCCTGAAGATCCGCCCGCTGCTGGCCTTCGAGCAGGAACACGCCGAGCTGTTCATCGACTGCCTGGACAAGGCATTGCAGGAAGTTGCCGGCTGAATCGACAGCGCAGGCAGAAACGGGCGTGGGCTACGGAGGTTTACCCCTCGCAGCCCACGCCCGTTTTCAATTCAGTGATCTTCAGAAACCTGCGCCGACGTTGATCATCGCGGCGGAATTGCCCAGTACCACCAGCTCGGTGCCGACCGGCCCGAGGCGAACGCCGAGGGAAGGAATGATCGCCGGTGCCACGCCGTAGCGGTTCAGCGGGATCTTGTCGCGGTACTTGCCGTGATAACCCTGCAACGCACCGCCGGTAACCTTGGCGTAGAACGGCGTACCCTCCCGGTCGAAACGCTTGCCGGCGTAGGCATAGTTGGAGCGCTGGCTGAAGGAGTTGCGGAAGGTCGCCCCGCCGAACACGATACCGTCGGCTCGATTGCGCTCGAGGCCGATCAGATCCTGGTGGTTGTTGTGCTCCGGGTCGTGGCTCCAGTGAGTGGTGTAGACACTGCTCTGCAGGTACCAGAAATCCCCGTTCCCGGCTTGGGCGGCGGCGCAGCCGAGTGTCAGCAGCAGCGCAATCGACAGGGCGGAACGGTTCATGGCAACAGCCTCGGGGAGCCTTCAGAAAAACAGGCTCAAAGCCTAAGCCTCCCACCCTGAACCCTCTCTGAACCAATGCCGAACAGACCTGGACGAAGCTTTCTTCAGCCTTCCAGCGCGACCAGTTGCTGCCGGCTCTGCTCGAACCAGCGCAGCAGGTAGCCCGCCAGCAACTGCGTGCGGCGCGGCAGGCGGCCCTGGTACGGATGGATGAGGAACACCGGTTGGGTGCGGGTCTGGTACTCGCGCAGCAGCCAGATCAGGCGACCTTCAGCCAATTCCTGCTGAATCATGTAGGACGGCAGCCGGCTGATACCCGCGCCGGCCAGCGCCGCCTTCTTCAGCAAGGTGTAGTGGTTGCTCGCCAGCAGGCCGCTGACCGTCACCCGGAACAGTTCGTGATGGCGCTGGTAGAGCCAGATGCCGCTGTCCTGGTAATGGGTGTTCTGCAGGCAGGAATGCCCGGCCAGTTCCGCCGGCGACTGCGGCACGCCGTGTTGCGCCAGATAATCCGGGGTGGCGCAGGTCAACTCCTGCAGGGCGAACAGCGGCTTGGCCACCAGGCGCTCGTCCACCGCCAGGCTGCCGGAACGAATCGCCAGGTCGAAACCATCCGCCACCAGGTCACGCCGTTCGTTGGACAGGTCCAGTTCGAGACGGACGTCCGGGTACTCACGGGAAAATTCCATCAGCCAGGCATCGAAGAAAGTCTCGCCCAGGGACACCGGCACGCTCAAACGCACCGTGCCCCGCGCCTCGTCCTGCAACGCCAGCACCGCCTGCCGCGCTCGCACCGCCTGGAGGTTGAGCGCCTGGACCTCGGGCAACAGCGCAGCGCCCGCAGCGGTCAGCGACAAACGCCGCGTCGTGCGGTGCAGCAGCGTTGCACCCAGGGCCTGTTCCAGGGCGGAAATGCGCTTCGACAACTGCCCTTTGCTGCAGCCCAGGCGCTCCGCCGCGCGGGTGAAACTGCCGCATTCCAGGAGCACGGCGAAGGCCGAAAGGTCTTCCAGATCGCTGGCAATTGTTTCCATATGAAAACCAAAGGTTGTCGATTGGCTGGATTATCACAACAAGACGCCACTTTACTCTGTAGTCGTCTTCAGCCAAATCCCCTCGGAGCCTTCATGAAAATCATCCTGATCGGTGCCAGCGGCACCCTCGGCCAGGCCGTCGCCAACGAACTGGGCCAGCGCCATGAGATCATCCGCGTCGGCCGCAACAGCGGCGACCTGCGCGTGGACATCACCGACAGCGCCTCGATCCGCGCACTGTTCGAGCAGACCGGCGGTTTCGACGCCCTGATCAGCGCCGCCGGCACGGTACACTTCGGCCCGCTCGCGGAAATGGGCGAGACGGAAATGGCAATCGGCCTGAAGGACAAGCTGATGGGCCAGGTGAACCTGGTGCTGATCGGCAGCCAGTACGCCAACGACGGCGCCTCCTTCACCCTCACCAGCGGCATTCTCAGCGAACAGCCGATCGTGCTGGGCAGCTCGGCCAGCCTGGTCAACGGTGCGCTGGAAGGCTTCGTGCGCAGCGCCGCCCTGGAACTGCCACGCGGCCAGCGGATCAACGCGGTGAGCCCGAACGTGCTGGAAGAGTCGATGGAAGGCTATGCGCCGTTCTTCCGCGGCTTCAAGCCGGTGCCGGCCGCCGACGCCGCCCTGGGCTTCGCCCGCAGCGTGGAAGGCGCGCAGACCGGGCAGGTATACAAGATCTGGTGATGGTGCAACGCGGGTGACACGTTCGCCTCGGTTCGCGAGCAAGCTCGCTCCTACAAGTTGCAGCGCTCTTCGTAGGAGCGAGCTTGCTCGCGAACGGATCCCTACTCGGTCTTCCCCGCGTAGCAGACCGGCGAACTCCCCTCGCCCTGCTTCTCCAGCTCGTCCTCGAGAAACTCCGCCAGCACCTGGGCATTGTTGTGATCCTCGTCCTTGGCCGCGTAGAGCAACGTCAAGTTGCCCTTCCGCGCCAGGTCGAGCAGCCCCATCCAGTACTCCGGGTGGGCATTCAGCTCGCGGTGGTACGCCGTGCGAAATTCTTCGAACAGCCCCGGATCGTGGTGGAAGCGCTGACGCAACTCGTTGGACGGTGAAACCTCCTTGGCCCACAGCTCCATCTGCAGGTCTTCCTTGCGGATCCCGCGCGGCCACAGGCGGTCCACCAACACACGCTGGCCATCCTCCGGTGCCGCCGGCTCATAGGCACGCTTGCAACGAATCATCCGATTTCCTCCCCGAGCCTGGCATTACCCTTGAGATGACCGGCTTCGCTGGGTAACGTGGGCCCACTTTCGAGGGAGCCCGTTCCATGCGATCCAGCCGTTTCATTCTGTTCAGCCTGCTACCCCTGTTCGCCGCCTGCCAGGTGTGGACACCGAACAAGACCGATCTTAACGCCTCCACCCGCCTGCAGGGCGAACTCAGCCGACAGGACGGCAAGCTGATGTTCCGCAGTTGCGCCGAACAGCGCCGCTTCAGCGTCGAGGACAGTGGCAATACCGGCCTGCCCCGCGAAGCCAGCAGCCTGTTCGACGACGGCGCCAGCACCCTGTTCGTCGACCTGCGCGGCAACTTCAGCGGCAGTACCGCCTCGGGCACCGACGGCAAGCTGGAAGTCAGCAAGATCTATCGCCTGCAGCACGAAGGCCCCGGCTGCGACGATCCGAACTTCAAGCGCAGCATCGTCCGCGCCCACGGCAATGAACCGGGCTGGAGCGTGCTGATCAACAACCAGGGGCTGCTGCTCGAACAGCCCGGCAAGGCATCGCTGGTGGTGCCCTACATCGCCGAGGGCCTGCCCAATGGCAGCACCAGCTACTCCAGCGAGGCCAACGGCGAAAAGCTGGAGCTCTGGGTCGCCCCGGCGCGCTGCCAGGACAGCATGAGCGGCGCGCTGACCAACCTGTCCGCCGAGCTGCGGGTGGACAACCAGGTCATGCAGGGTTGCGCCTATCCGGGCGGATCCAGCAACGACTGACTGCCCCGCGCTCCCGCTTGCGGGGGAGAAGTAGCCTGAGGGGTCTTTGATCCTGCAGGAGCGGACCAGCGCTTTCCCGACTCAGAGCGCTCGTTCGGCGGCCTGCCGTGCGTGGATGGCCGTGGTATCGAACAGCGGCACCGACGCGTCCTGCGGGCCGACCAGCAGGGAAATCTCGGTACAGCCCAGGATCACCGCCTGCGCGCCGCGCGCCACCAGCGAAGCGATGATGCTTCTATAGGCCTCGCGCGACTCATCGCGAATCCGTCCCAGGCACAGCTCCTCGTAGATGATCCGGTGCACCACCTGGCGCTCGTCTGCCGAGGGCGTCAGCACCGCCATGCCGAACCGCTCCTGCAACCGGTCCTTGTAGAACGCCTGCTCCATCGTGAAGCGCGTGCCGAGCAGGCCGACCGTCGTCACCCCCGCCGCGCGGATCGCCTCGGCGGTCGGGTCGGCGATATGCAGCAGCGGAATGTCCACCGCCGCCTCGATGGCCGACGCCACCTTGTGCATGGTGTTGGTGCAGAGCACCAGGAAGTCCGCGCCAGCCGCCCGCAGCGAACGCGCCGCGTCGGCCAGCAGGCGTCCGGCGGCGTCCCAGTCGCCGGCATGCTGCAGACGCTCGATCTCGTGGAAATCCACGCTGTACAGCACGATCTTCGCCGAGTGCAGGCCGCCCAGGCGTTCCTTGATGGCCTGGTTGATCTGCCGGTAGTAGGGAATGGTGGATTCCCAGCTCATGCCGCCAATCAGTCCGATGGTTTTCATGGGTTCACTCCAGCCCACAGCAGGGAACGCCGCCCGACAGCGCCGCGCCCTGTTCGGCGCACTGGCGCACGGTCTCGATCAGCGGATCGAGATCGAAGCCCTGGGACAGCAGCCACAACGGGTTGTAATAGGTGGTCTCGTAGCGCTCGCCGCTGTCGCAGAGGATCGCCACGATCGAGCCGCTCTCGCCACGCGCCACCATCTGCTGCGCCACCAGCAACGCGCCGACCAGATTGGTGCCGCTGGAACCGCCGACACGTCGGCCCAGTCGCTGCGCCAGGTAATGCATGGCCGCCAGCGACAGATCGTCCGGCACCTGGCAGCAGGCATCGATCACCGCGGGCAAGAAGGATGCTTCCACGCGCGGCCGACCGATACCCTCGATGCGCGAACCGTAGCTCAGCGTCAGGTTGCGGTCGCCGGTGCGGTAGGCATCGAAGAATACCGAGCGCTCGGCGTCGGCGCAGAGCACGCGGGTGTCATGCCGGCGATAGCGGGCGAAGCGGCCAAGGGTGGCCAGTGTGCCGCCAGTGCCGGGGCTGGAGACCAGCCAGGACGGTTCGGCGAAACGCTCGTGGCGCATCTGCTGGAAGATCGACTCGGCGATGTTGTTGTTCGCCCGCCAGTCGGTGGCGCGCTCAGCGTAGGTGAACTGGTCCATGAAGTGCCCGCCGGTTTCCTTCGCCAGGCGCTCGGACTCGGCGTAGATCTGCGTCGGGTCCTCCACCAGGTGCGCCTGGCCGCCGTAGAAGGCGATCTGCGCGATCTTCTCCTTGGAGGTGCTGGCCGGCACCACGGCAATGAACGGCAGGCCGAGCAGCCGCGCGAAGTAGGCTTCGGAGATCGCCGTCGAGCCGCTGGACGCCTCGATCACCGGAGCGCCCGGCTTCAGCCAGCCGTTGCACAGCGCGTAGAGGAACAGCGAGCGCGCCAGGCGGTGCTTGAGGCTGCCGGTGGGGTGGCTGGACTCGTCCTTGAAATACAGGTCGACGCCCGGCAGGCCAGGCATCTCGAGGGGGATCAAATGGGTATCGGCGCTGCGCTGGAAATCCGCCTCGATGATGCGAATCGCCTCGCGGGTCCAGTTACGGTCTTGGGCGGACATGCTGTTTCCTCGTCGAATGGCAGAAAGTCAGTCCAGCACACCGGCGGGTGGCGTGGGCGGCGCGCTGCGCCACTGACTGACGGCGACCCCGACGAACACCAGGCCGGCGGCCAGCGCCTGCTGGCCGCTGAACACTTCGCCCAGCAGCAGCGCGGCGAAGATCAGGGTGAACACCGGAATCAGGTTGATGAAGCCCGTCGCCTGGCTCGCCGGCAGGCGGCTGACGCCGAAGTTGTACAGGCCGTAGGCGCCGACGGTCACCACGCTGCCCAGGTAGATCAGCGCGAACCAGCCGCTGGGGCCCGGCGCGGACGGCAACCCGGAGCTGAGCAGCGCCAGCGGCAGGAAGAACAGCGAGCCGACGAACGCCTGCATGGCGGTCAGGATGAACGGCGAGTAGCGCGCCGACAGGTGCTTGAGCAACAAGGTGTAGCCGGTGGCGCAGAGCATCGCCAGCAGCTCGTAGAAGTTGCCCAGCAGCGGATGCGGCGCATGGCCGTCCGACTCGCTGGCCAAGGTCAGCCAGAGCGCGCCGAGCACCGCCAGGGCGAAACCGAACCAGGTGTTGCGAGCGATCTTCTCGTGCAGCAGGAAGAACGCCCCCACAGCCACCAGCAACGGCAGCAGCGCCGTGATCATGCCGGCCTGGGCGGCGCTGGTGTGCTGCAGCGCCAGGGACTCGAAGATGAAGTACAGGCAGGGCTCGCAGGCGGCGAGCCCGAGCAGCCATTTCCAGTCGCCCGGCCGGTAGTCGATGCGTCCGCGCCAGCGCCAGGCGATGAGGAAGATCAGGCTGCCCAGCGCCATGCGGACGAAGATCACCCACATCGCCGGCATTTCCTGGAAGGCGAATTTCAGGGCGATGAAGGAACTGCCCCAGAGCGCCATCGCCAACACCAGGCACGCCAGGGCGAACGGCCGGGATTGCTGCACGGGACGCTCCAGTCAAAAGATCCCCGGAGTATAGGAGGCGCGCGCTTGCGGCCGACAGGTACAGAACGGGAGGGAAACTGTATGGGCCGGGCGGACGCCTGTAGGAGCGAGCTTGCTCGCGAACCGTCTCAACGACCTATCCGCCGGTGAATCCGTTCGCGAGCAAGCTCGCTCCTACAAAAGCAGGTCGGGATCACTCCCAGGGCTTGCCCTTGGTCCCCCGCTCCACCGGCGCACGCTGCTGCATCGCCGCCTTGGCCAGCAGGTGCGCACTGATCGGCGCGGTGATGAACAGGAACACGGTGATCAGCAGCTCATGCAGGCTGACGCCCTCGCCACGGGTGCTGAAGTACAGCATGGAGCCCAGGATCACCCCGCCGACACCCAGGGTCGACGCCTTGGTCGGCGCATGCAGGCGGGTATAGAAATCCGGCAACCGGTACAGGCCGATGGCGCCGAACAGGGCGAACAGGCTGCCGGCCAGCAGCAACGCACTGACCAGCGCTTCGATGATCCATTCGCCGTTCATTCGATGATGTCTCCGCGCAGCAGGAACTTGGACAGGGCCACGGTGCTGACGAAGCCCATCACCGCGATCAGCAGCGCCGCCTCGAAGTACAGGCCGCTGCCCTTCCAGATGCCGAACAGCACGATCAGCGCGATGGCCTCGATCGACAGGGTGTCCAGCGCCAGGATGCGGTCCGCCGTACCCGGCCCGCGAATCAGCCGCGCCACGGTGAGCAGCAGCGCGAGCCCCAGGATCGCCAGGCACAAGGGAATCACGTAGCCGAGCATTCGAATACCTCCTTGAGCGGCGCCTCGTAGCGGGCCTTGATGTCCGCCGCCAGGGCCTGCGGGTCCGGCACGTCGAGGCCGTGGACCAGCAGCGTGCGGCGGTCGTCGCTGAGATCGGCGGAGACGGTTCCCGGCGTCAGGGTGATCACGCTGGCGAGGATGGTGATCGCCAGGTCGTCGGTCAGCTCCAGCGGAATCTCCACGAAGCCCGGCTGCAACCGGGACCTGGGCCCCAGCACCAGCCTGGCCACCTGCAGGTTGGCGAGCACGATGTCGTACAGCACCAGGCCGAGGAAGCGCAGCAGCAGGCCAGGCCGGCGAATGCGCGGCGCGGACAGCAGCAGGTTGCGGCACAGCAGCGGGATCGTCAGGCCGAGGAAGGCGCCGAGCAGCCAGTGGCCGAGGGAGAAATCGTTGACCAGCAGCAGCCAGGCGAACAGCAGGATGGCGCTGAGCAGCGGGTGCGGGAGGACGCGACGGATCATGCGCCACCTCCCAGCAGGATCGCCTGGCGGTACAGGTCGACATCCAGCAGTTGCGCCGCGGTCGCCTGGGCGTAGGCCAGCAGCGGCCGCGCGGTGACCACCAGCAGCGGCGCGCTGGCCAGCAGCCCGAAGGTCGCCAGCAGCTTCACCGGCTCACGCTCGGCGCTGCCCAGCACGGTGCGGCCAGTGCGCCAGAACAGCGTACTGCCAGCGCGGCTCAGCGCGACGATGGTCACCAGACCGCTCACCAGCACCACGCTCCACAGGGCGATGGCTTCGCTGCCGCCGCTCACCGAACGCAGCAGCATCAGCTTGCCGAGAAACCCCGACAGCGGCGGCAGCCCGGCCACCGCGATGGCACCGAAGAAGAAGGCGCCGCCCAGCAGGTGCGGTTGCAGCAGCGCCGGTCCTTGCACCAGGCGGCCGGCCTTGTCGCCACGCTGGCGGGCGATCAGGTCGGCGAGCAGGAACAGCCCGCCCGCCACCCAGATGCTGTGCAGCATGTAGTAGAGCGCCGCCGACAGCGCCGCCTGGGTCCCCAACGCCAGCGCCGCCAGCAGGGTGCCGGCGGACACCACCACCAGGTACGACAGCAGCCCCTGCAGCGTGGTCGCCGCCAGCGCGCCCAGCGCACCGGCGACGATGCCCGCCAGCGCCAGCGGCCAGAGCCAGGCTTGCGCGAGGTTCGCCAGCTCGCCGGCCTGCTCGCCGAAGATCAGCGTGTAGACCCGCAGGATCGAATAGATGCCCACCTTGGTCATGATCGAGAACAGCGCCGCCACCGGCGCACTCGCCTCGGCATAGGCCCTGGGCAGCCAGAAGTACAGCGGCAGCAGCGCGGCCTTGAGGCCGAACACCACCAGCAGCAACAGCGCCGCCGCCCGCACCAGCGGCGCCTGCTCGACGCCCAGTTGCGCCACGCGCTCGGCCATGTGCGCCATGTTCAGGGTGCCGGTGATGCCGTAGAGCGTGCCCACTGCGATCAGGAAGAACGCCGAGCCGACCAGGTTTAGCACCACGTAGTGCACGCCCGCCCGCACCCGCCCTGCCCCGCCGCCATGCAGCAGCAGCGCATAGGAGGCGATCAGCAGGATCTCGAAGAACACGAAGAGGTTGAACAGATCCCCCGTGAGGAAGGCGCCATTCAGACCCAGCAACTGGAACTGGAACAGCGCGTGGAAGCGCTTGCCACGCCGGTCATCGCCACACAGCGCGTAGATCAGCGACAGGCAGGCGAGCAGCGCGGTGGCCGCGACCATCAGCGCGCTGAGGCGATCGAGCACGAGGATGATGCCGAACGGCGGTTGCCAGTTACCCAACGCGTAGAACTGCACCGCGCCGCTGTCGGCCTGTTGCAGCAGCACGGCGGAGAGCGGCAGCAGCGACAGGGTGGCGAGCAGCGACAGGCCGCGCTGCGCCCGCTCGCCGAGCGGACCGGCGAGCAGCAGGCAGCCGGCGAACAGCGGCAGCAGGATGGGCAGGATCAGCCAGTGGTTCATCGGTCCTGCCCTCCTTCCTGGCCATTGCCACCGTCCACATGATCACCACCGGTCTCGGCCAGCCCACGCAGGGCCAGGACGATGACGAAGGCGGTCATGGCGAAGCCGATGACGATGGCGGTCAGCACCAGCGCCTGGGGGATCGGGTCGCCGGCGTTGGCGACCTTGCCGATCACCGCCGGATCGCCGGCCAGCCGGCCCATGGCGAAGAGGAACAGGTTGACCGCGTAGGACAGCAGGGTCAGCCCCAGCACCACCGGGAAGGTCCGCGCGCGCAGCAGCAGGTAGACGCCGCTGGCGGTCAGCAGGCCGAGGGCGATGGCGAACAGCGCTTCCATCAGTGCGCCTCCTTGGACAGCATCGGAGCCTCCGGCGGTGCGGTGACCGACCCCAGGCCCGAGAGGATCAGCAGCGTCGCGCCGACCACGGTGAAGTACACACCCAGGTCGAACAGCATCGCCGTGGCCAGCTCGATCTCACCCACCAGCGGGATGTCGAAGTGGCCGAATGCAGAGGTAAGGAACGGGAAGCCGAAGAACCAGGCGCCCAACCCGGTCAACCCGGCGATCAGCACGCCGAGCCCGGCGAGGCGGCTGTAGTCCAGCGGCAGGCGCGTGTTCACCCAGCGGTTGCCGCAGGCGATGTACTGCAGGACCAGCGCCACCGAGGTGATCAGCCCGGCGATGAAACCGCCGCCCGGCAGGTTGTGCCCGCGCAGGAAGATGAACACCGAAACCAGCAGCGCCAGCGGCAGCATCAGCCGCGACAGCACGCCGAGGATCGGCGGGAAGCGGTCCGCCGCCCAGGTCCGCCCCTCGTCGTCACGCTCGGTGCGCAGCAGGCGCAGGCCATCGAGCAGGGCGAAGATGCCGACGGCGGCAATCGCCAGCACGGTGATCTCGCCGAGGGTATCGAAGCCACGGAAGTCGACCAGGATCACGTTCACCACGTTGTGGCCGCCACCGCCGGATACGCTGTTCTCCAGGTAATAGCCGGCGATGCTGTCGTACGGACGGGTCAGCACGGCATAGGCCAGCAGGGTCACCATCACGCCCGCGCCTATCGCCACCACGAAGTCGCGCAGGCGACGCAGGCTGCTGGATGACACCGGCGTGCGCGCCGGCAGGTAGTACAGTGCGAGCATCAGCAGGACCATCGTCACCACTTCCACCGACAGCTGGGTCAGCGCCAGGTCAGGCGCGGCGAAGCGGGCGAAGGCCAGCGCCACCAGCAGGCCGGCGATGCTGAGGATGACCAGCGCGGTCAGGCGCTGGCGATGGAACCACACGGTGAGAGGACCGGCCAGCGCCAGCAGGACCAGGCCCAGCGCGGTGATGCCGTCCAGGGGCGTCTGCGCGCGCGAGCCTTCGAGGCCCGACAGCGGCGCCAGGCCGGCGAACACCACCACCACGGCGGCCAGCACCAGCAGCATGGCGTAGCGCTGCAGAGAACCATTTTCCAGGTAGCCAGTAATCCGTGTGGCGATGCACGCCACGCGTTGCACCTGCTGTTCGAACACCAGCTTGGCGTCCACCACCGGCAACCCCGCGTACCAGTCGAACAGCGGCTTGCGCAGCACATAGAGCAGCACACCGCCGGCGCTGGCGACGAAGCTCATCGCCAGCGGCTCGTTGAAGCCATGCCAGATCGCCAGGCTGTACTCGGGCAACGCGCCGTTGAGACTCGACGCGGCGGCGCCGGCCAGCAACGGGCCGACGGTCAGCGACGGCAGCACCCCCACCAGCAGGCAGATCAGCACGAGGATTTCCACCGGCACCTTCATGTAGCGCGGCGGCTCGTGGGGATGCGGATTGGGCAGGTTGATCGGCTCGCCGTTGAAGAACACGTCGTGGATGAAGCGCACCGAATAGCTCACCGAGAACAGCGCGCCCAGCGTCGCCAGCGCCGGGATCACCCAGTTGAAGCTGCCCATCATGCTCTGCGCCAGGGTCTCGCCGAAGAACATCTCCTTGCTGAGGAAACCATTGAGCAGCGGCACGCCGGCCATCGATGCCGAGGCCACCATCGCCAGCACGGCAGTGTGTGGCATGTACTTCCACATGCCGTTGATGCGGCGCATGTCGCGGCTGCCGGTCTCGTGGTCGACTATCCCGGCGGCCATGAACAGCGAGGCCTTGAACGTGGCGTGATTGATGATGTGGAAGATCGCCGCGACGTTGGCCATCGGCGAATCGAGGCCGAACAGCAGGGTGATCAGGCCCAGGTGACTGATGGTCGAGTAGGCCAGCAGGCCCTTGAGATCATTCTGGAACAGCGCCATGAAGGCGCCCATCAGCAGGGTCGCAAGGCCGGTCAGGCTGACTAGGTAGAACCACAGGTCATTGCCCGAGAGCAGCGGATACAGGCGCGCCAGCAGGAACACACCGGCCTTCACCATAGTCGCCGAGTGCAGGTAGGCGGACACCGGCGTCGGCGCGGCCATCGCGTGGGGCAGCCAGAAATGGAAAGGGAACTGCGCGGACTTGGTGAATACTCCCAGCAGCACCAGGCACAGCGCCAGCGGGAACAACGGGCTGGACTGCAGCACCTCGCGCGCGCCGAGCACACTGGAAAGCTCGAAGCTGCCGACCACATGGCCGATCAGCAGGATACCGGCCAGCAGCGCGAGACCGCCGCCACCGGTGACCGCCAGAGACATGCGCGCACCCTTGCGCGCATCCGAGCGATGGCCCCAGAAGCCGATCAGCAGGAACGACGACAGGCTGGTCAGCTCCCAGAACACCAGCATCAGCAGCAGGTTTTCGCTCAGCACCACGCCGAGCATGGCGCCCATGAACAGCAGCAGGAAGGCGAAGAAGCGCCCGGCGGGCTCCTTCTCGGAGAGGTAGTAGCGGGCGTAGAGGATCACCAGCAGGCCGATCCCGAGGATCAGCAGGGCGAAGAGGAAGCCCAGGCCGTCCAGGCGCAGGCTGAGGTTCAGGCCCAGCTCCGGCAGCCACGGCGTGCTGACCACCCGGGCCTCGCCGCCCAGCACCGCGCGCTGGCTCAACAGCAGGATCAACCCCGTCAGCGGCACCAGGCCGGTGGCCGCCGCACAGGCGCTACGCCCGAAGCGTTCACTCAGGAGGGGCAGCAGCACCCCGAAGAAAGGCAGCGCAATGATCAGCGCCAGCATCATGACCCACTCCTATCGCCGCCGGGCGGCCCCATACAAACGACCCCGCGCCCTGCGGCCGGCGTGCGAAGGCAACGATTATCCATATCTATCGATTACGTGTCATGGATTGAACTATTACTAAAATCCAGACTGCCCACGCCCGTTGCGGCGCGCGCAGGAAACAGGCTCCCGGAAACGATAGCGCGCGACAGCCGGAAGACTGTCGCGCGCTGAAGTCCGGCTACCTCAGGGTAGCCGCATGGAGCTTAGTGGGAGACGCGGCTGGTGCCGTTGACGGTCAGGATGCGCACGCGCTCGCCGACACGGAACACGGCACCTTCGTCGACCTGCTGGACGTAGGCGCGGGTGCTGCCGTCGTCTTCGCGAACGGTGATTTCCACACCCTGGGTGCGGGTCAGGCCTTCCTCGGTGGCCGCACCGAGCAGGCCGCCAGCCACGGCGCCGATGATGGCGGTGACATAGCTGCCCTTGCCGCCACCGATGGCGCTACCGCCGATACCGCCGACCGCGGCGCCGGCAACGGAGCCAATCGGGGTCTTGGTGCCTTCGATCTTCACGGGGCGCAGGGCCTGGATGGTACCCATGCGAACGTTCTGCACGGTACGTGCCTCTTCACGGGTATAGGTGTCGCCAGTCAGGCTGGACTGGCAACCGCCAAGGGTGAGAGCCAGAGCAGCGAACGTCACAGCGAACAGGGCGGATTTACGCATGTATGAAACCTCCGGATAGGGCGACGAATATTAGACTCCGACGACAGCCCTGCTGTCACGCCAGGCCTTGCAACAAACTCGTACGGTTCAGCTTTCGTACAGTCTGAGCCAATAACCGTGAAAATGCCTGCCCCAGCTCAGCTTTATGTGGATCGATGGATCGGCTAGGGTAGGCGCCCGTACGAGGAGCGCTCATGGATTACTTCATCATCGTCGTCACCACCGCCGCCGGCCTGTACTTCCACTGGTGGATCTACTGGCGCATCCGCCGCTGGATGGATCGCGACCTCGCGCTGTCGCTGGCGGGCGACGATCCGGCCAAGCGCGGCTACCTGCTGCAGCGCCTGGAAGAAGCCAAGCGCCAGCGCGTCAAACGCCGCGACCTGCCCCAATGGCTGCAGCAGGCCGCCGACGATTACCGCGCCGCCTGAGCCAGCGTCCAGAACCGCGCCAAGGCTTCGGCGCGCCGTTCCAGCTCTCCCGCCGCCCGGGCACAGGCCTGGGCCAGGCTGATAGGCCCCGGCACCAGACTGAACGCGGCCTCGATCCCCTCCTCCCGCAGTTCATCCAATCCTTCGCCCAGACTGCCGGCCAATGCGATCACCGGTACCCCGGCACGACGCGCCAGGCGCGCCACGCCGACCGGCGTCTTGCCGTGCAGGCTCTGGCCATCCAGGCGGCCTTCGCCGGTGATCACCAGCCCGGCGCCTTGCAGCGCCTGCTCCAGCCCCGACAACTCGGCGACCAGCTCGATACCCGGACGGAAGCGCGCCTTGAGGAAAGCCCGGCTGGCGAAGCCCAGGCCTCCCGCCGCCCCGACGCCGGGAAACAGGCTGTGATCCTCGCCCAGCGTTCGCGCGGCAACCTCGGCGAAATGCCGCAGCGCTGCATCCAGTTGTTCCACCTGGGCCGGGCTTGCGCCCTTCTGCGGCCCGAACACCGCCGAGGCGCCGTGCGCTCCGCACAGGGGATTGTTCACATCGGCGGCGACTTCGATCTCCACCTGCCGCAGGCGCGGATCGAGGCCGGACAGGTCGATCGCCATCAGCGTACCGAGCGCCGCGCCGCCGTCCCCCAGCTCGGCACCCTGGGCATCCAGGAAGCGAGCGCCCAGCGCTTGCAGCAAGCCCAGCCCGGCATCGTTGGTGGCGCTGCCGCCCAGCCCGAGAATGATCTTGCGCGCGCCGGCCTCCAGCGCCTCGTGCAGCAGCTCACCGGTACCCCGGCTGGTGGTGCGGGTCGCGTCGCGCTTGCGCTCCGGCACCCAGTGCAAGCCACTGGCGGCCGCCATTTCGATCACTGCGGTGCCGTCTTCGAGCCATCCCCAGTGTGCCGTCACCGGCTGCCCGAGCGGACCGCAGACCCGGCACTCGCGCCGCTCGCCCGGCTTGGCGGCCAGCAGCGCATCCACCGTGCCCTCCCCGCCGTCCGCCATCGGCCGCAGCAGCGCCTCATCGGTTGGGCGCGCACGCAGCCAGCCACGGGCGATGGCCCGGGCGACGTCGGGTGCGCAAAGGCTTTCCTTGAAGGAATCCGGGGCGATGACGACTTTCATGGAGGCAGGTCCGTCGTGCGGAGGGATGAAGGCATCCTACACCGCATGAAAGACGAACATGGACCAGACCTGCAGGAGCGAGCTTGCTCGCGAACAACCCCGTAGCGGCGGCTGGTTCGCGAGCAAGCTCGCTCCTACGAAAAGCGTATCGTCGTGACTGTGATGCGCAGTCAGTCAGGGGGCGAGACGCTCGCGCACCCAGGCGCCGTTCTCGACGCGGAAATTGAGACGATCATGCAGGCGGCTCGGACGCCCCTGCCAGAACTCGATGCGACTCGGCAGCAGGCGGTACCCGCCCCAGAAATCCGGGCAGGTCGGCGCCGTATCGGCGAAGCGCTTTTCGGTTTCCGCGAGCAGTTGCTCCAGCTCGCCGCGTCCGTCGATCACCCGGCTCTGCGGCGATGCCCAGGCCCCCAGTCGACTGCCCAGCGGGCGTACCCGGTAATAGGCGGCGGATTCTTCGCCGGAGACCTTCTCGACCTGCCCCTCGATGCGCACCTGGCGCTCCAGCGCCGGCCAGAAGAAGGTCATGGCCGCACGCGGGTTTTCACCCAGTTGCTGGCCCTTGGCGCTGTCGTAGTTGCTGAAGAAGGTGAAGCCGCGCTCATCCAGGCCCTTGAGCAGAAGCACCCGGCAATGCGGCTGCCCCTGGGCGTCCACGGTGGCAAGCATCATCGCGTTGGGTTCGACCGGCAGTTGCTCGGTCTTCACGGCCTCCTCGAACCACTGGTGGAACAGACTGAAAGGCTCGACGGGAGCCTGGGACTCATTCAGTCCGTCACGGGTATATTCGCGGCGCATATCGGCCAGGGTCTGAGCCATCGGAAGTCTCCTCGGAACGAAGGCCCCAAGCTTATCCAGAGTTGCGCCTTCGCGCTTGATCCACGACAAGCGACATTCCACCCGGAATGCCGCTTCCGTGAGCCGGGATCAGTTTTTCTGCGCCAGCGCCAGCAGGCTGGTGCGTTGGGTCAGCAGCACTTCGACGCGGCGATTCTGCGCGCGGCCCTCGACGCTGCCATTGTCGGCGCGCGGCAGGCTCGAACCGACGCCCTTCAGGCGCAGCCGGTCGGCGCCCAGGCCGCTCAGGCGGAAGATCGACGACACCGCCTGGGCACGCTGCAGGCTGACCTTGTCATTGAGCGCCTTGTCGCCCGAGCTGTCGCTGTGGCCCAGCACCAGCACGCCGCTTTCCGGGTCGTTCTGCAGCATCTTCGCGACATTGCCCAGCGGGCCGAGGGTGATCGGCAGCAGGAGCTCGGGACGCTTGGGATTGAAGGAGCTGTCCACCGGCGCGATCAGCACCAGTGCATTCTCGCGACGCTCGACGGTGAACTTGCTGCCGGCCACCGCCGCACGCAGGCTCTGCTCGCGCTGGTCCAGCCATTCCTTGCTTACTTGCAGGGTCTGCGGTTTCGCACTCTTCTCCCCGGCGACCTGGCTATCGCCGGCACCGAACGGCCACCACCAGCGGTCGCCAGGCTGTTTGTCGGCGGCCGAGGCAATCCTGGGTGCCTCGACGGGCTTTTTCTCCACTGCCGGAGCCGCAGCGGTCGTCTCGACGTCCTTGCCGAAGGGCCACCATCCGTGGCTGCTGCCGGCAGCCGGGGCAGCGGCGGTGCTCTCCTTGTCCTTGGCCTGGAACTGACTGCAGGCGGACAGGCCGATGCAGAGGGCGAGCATGGAGATCTTCAGCGCATTCATGAGAGCGATTCCATAAGTCGGAACATGAAGGGAGACTGGAGCGCCACTGGCAGGCAGTGGCGCCCTGACTTCAGCAATCAGCTTAAGAATTGAGCATAACTTACTCAGTTGGAACGAGATTTTAAGTCCCAACTGACGAGCGGTGCATGCCAATGGCTATGCGAAGGCCGTCACAATCGAGAACGGCCTTTCGAAGGCGCGGTGGGAAGAAGGTTCCTCCCGTCCGTCGCTACAGGCACTCGCCGGCGATGCGCGCCAGGCGCTGGGCGCGGGGGTCCATCAGCACGTAGGGGCCAAGGGTGTTGGTGACGAAGCCGAAGGCGAGCCCGCGCTCGGGGTCGGCGAAACCGATGGAACCGCCAGCGCCTGGATGGCCGAAGACCCGTGGGCCGAGGCCATAGGTGGCGTTGGCCACGCTTGGTTGGTCAAGCATGCAGCCCAGGCCGAAGCGCGTACAGGTCAACAAGGTTCGATCCTCGCCAACGGCATGTTCGCGGGTGAGTTCGGCCAGCAGCGCGTCGTCCAGCAGCCTGCCCTGCAGCAGGCCGCTGTAGAAACCGGCCAGCGAGCGCGCGTTGCCGTGGCCGTTGGCCGCCGGCTGCGACATGCGCCGCCATTCCGGCTTGTTGGTGCTGGTGAGCACCGACGGCGGATTGGTGAAGGCGCGGGTGGAGAGCGCCGCAGGCTCGGTCATCATGGTCTTGAGCAGGCGCTGGGCGGCGGCATCGCCCAGGCTGCCCTTGCCACGGGCGATATGCGCCACGCGGTGAAACTCGGCGTCGTCCAAGCCGATATGGAAATCCAGCCCCAGCGGCTCAGCGGTGCGCGCGATGATGGCGGCACCCGGCTCACGGCCATCGACACGGCGGATCACTTCGCCGATCAGCCAACCGTAGGTGATCGGCGCGTAACCGTGCTCGGCGCCCGGCGTCCACCAGGGCGTCTCGGCGGCCAGCGCAGCGGTCATGCTCGACCAGTCATAAAGGGCCTCCGGCGCCAGCGGCTCGCGGACCGCCGGCAGGCCGGCGCGATGGCAGAGCAGTTGGCGCACGGTGATGGCCTGCTTGCCGGCCTGGGCGAATTCCGGCCAGTAGCGTGCCACCGGGGCATCGAGTTCCAGCTTGCCCTCCCCCACCAGTTGCAGGGCGGCGACGGCCGCGAAGGTCTTGGTGCAGGAGAACAGGTTGAGCAGCGTATCGGCCTGCCAGTCCTGGCCAGGCTCCTTGCCCGCGCTGCCGGCCCAGAGGTCGACCAGCGTCTCGCCACCAACCTGGATGCACAGCGCCGCACCGCGTTCCTGCGGGTCTTCGAACAGGGCGCTGAAGGCGTCGGCAACAGGGGTGAAGCGGTGGTCGCAATGGCCGTGCAGGGTCATCGGAATCTCCAGTGGGTGGGGCATGAACGAAGGGGCGGAGGCACCATTGTTCCAGCGCACTCCGCCCCTGTGAACCCCGCTAAAGGCGGGTATCGGCCTTACGAATGACGCCTCATTGGCTGTCGGCCTGTTCCTCGTCGGCGCCGCCGGCGTCCGCCGGTACCGGTTTGGGTTCCGGCGCGGCCTTCGCCGCCGCGCGGGCCTGCTCGTCGATGGCCTTGAGCGCCTGCTGGTTGGCCTTGCGCACGGCGTCGACGAAGCCGGTGAACGGCAGGTCGGTGATGCCGACCAGGCCGATATGGCCGTTCTCGCCATCGAGCAGGCGACCGGTCACCGGCTGGTCAAGGTACTGGAACCAGTGCGCGCCGACGACGTTCGGGGCCTTCACCGCCTCGGCGAGGAAGCGCCGGTAGGCCTCGCCACGCTGCTGCTCGTTGTACACCTCGGCCACCCCGCCCCAGAACGGCCCGCGGTCACGGGAGCCGAAGTGGAACTCGGTGATCAGCACCGGCTTGTCCAGGCTGTTCACGTAGTTGGCGTCATAGCCCTGCTGCGGCAGCGGCACGTAGAGGTTGAAGCTGAGCAGGTCGCAGTACTGCGCGCAGGACGCCAGCGCCTCCGGCGTGCTGACGGCAAAACGCGGACCGAGCAACAGGTGGTTGGGCGCATGCCACTTCAGCGCGTCCTTGAGGGTCTTGAAGTACTGGTCGGCATACAGGCGCAGGAAGGCGCTGTAGTCCTGGGCGACGGCCGGATGTGCGTCGCTCGGCTGCGGCGCCTGGTAGCCGGGCGCATCGAGGTCCTCCCAGGCGGCGATGGGCACGCCCCAGGCCTCGGCCAGCGCCTCGTGATCCGTGTACTTGTCCTTCAACTGTTTGATGAAGGCGCGCTTGGCCGGGCTGTCGGTGGACAGTTTCAGCGCCCCGAAGGCCAGCGCATAGTGCGACTGCGCATCGTCGCCGCGTCCGGCCCAGGCCAGCTCGTTGTCGGCGTAGTAGCCGAGCAGCCAGGCGTCCTCGCGATGGTCGCGGGCGGCGATGGCGATGGCGCGTTCGGCGGCCATCGCAAAGCGCGGGTCGAACGGGTCGGGCATGGCGCCCCACCAGTCGTAGCCGGTGCTGACGGTGGAATAGTCGCCGCTGATGGACAGCGGCACGCTGTAGGGCAGGCGCGGCGCCTCGGCGAACGCCGGATCGCTCCAGTCGCCCAGGGTGTTGAAGCCCCAGGCGCCGAGGCGCTGCAGGGTGCGTTCGCGCCAGGCGGTCGCCGCGGCATCGCCGGTCAGCCCGCCATCGGTGCGGAAGCGGTTGGCGGCGTAGAAGTCATACCAGCGGCCATTGCCGAAGGCCCGTCCTTGCTGGGCGCCGACGCCGCTGCGGTCGTCGCTCTGGCCGTAGAAGGCCGCCAGCGGATCGCCTTCCTTGGGCAGGCTGGCGAACATGTATTCACGGCCTTCGACGTAGGTCTGGCTGCTGTCGGCGTTCACCGCGTTGACGCCCAGGGACCAGAACGAATGCCCTTCGGGCGTGACCAGCCACCAGCGGCCATTGCGCTTCTCGGTGCGGAAGAAGCCGGTGCCTTCGAAGGCCGGGCCATCCAGCAGGCCGCCAAAGGCATCGCGCCCCGCCGCCGGCTGCCATTTTTTCAGTTGTTCGCCTTCGGCTTTCCAGGCGTTGGCAAGCTGCTCGGCGCTCTTCACCTTTTCCGGCCAGTCGCCACGGCTGGCCTGGCCGAAGCCATCGACGATACCGGTATAGGCCTTGCGCCACTGGTCGCCGTCGGCATAGGTGCCGAAGCGGCCCAGGAGGATGTCCTGCGCCGCCTTGGGCGCATTCAGGTAGAGCTTCACCGCGCCGACCTGGCTGCGGTTCAGCTCGCCGCTCACCTTGCTGGCCAGCAGCAGGCGCTGGCCATCCTGGGTAACGGGCATGGGCACGCCGGCGCGCATGCCGAAATCTTCCGGCGCGGTGCCCCGCAACGGAATCAGCAGGGTCTGCGCCGGACCGGGCGGCAGCGCGATGCTGGCATGCAGCCCCGGCGCGCCGGCGACACCTTCGATCGCCACTTCCAGGGTGATGGCCCAGTCCATGCCGTTCTGGATGCGCAGGCTCATGCTGTCAGCCTGGGACCAGTCCCAGCTGCCGTTGGCCGGCGCCAGGCTCAGGGTCGGCCGGGGTGCGGGGCTGAAGCTCACCCGCCGCAGGATCTCGCCTTCGGGCGTAGCCTCGGCGGTGGTGCTGGGCAGGTCGGCGTTCTGCGTGGTGACGGTGACCACGGCCATCGGTTTGACGAAGTTGAACAGGGTTTCATTGCCGCCGGCCGACCAGGCCGGGGCACTGGCAATGGCCAGGCTGAGCAGCAGCGGCAGATGCCAACGCATCGATGTCATGTGTTCGAGTCCTTGCAGCACGCCCGCCGAGTGGCGGGCGTTCGTTTGACAGCAAGCGCGCGATGGCGCTCCCGCGCACTCAAGCGATTTCGCGGCGGAAGGGAGGCAGCGCGTTGAGAATGGCCTTGCCATAGCGTTGGGTCACCACGCGGCGGTCCAGCAGCGTGATGGTGCCGCGGTCCTGCTCGGTGCGCAGCAGGCGCCCACAGGCCTGTACCAGGCGCAGCGAGGCGTCGGGCACGGCGATCTCCATGAACGGGTTGCCGCCACGCGCCTCGATCCATTCCGACAGCGCCGCTTCCACCGGGTCGTCCGGCACGGCGAAGGGAATCTTGGCGATCACCACGTGCTCGCAATAGGCACCGGGCAGGTCCACACCCTCGGAGAAGCTGGCCAGGCCGAACAGCACGCTCGGCTCGCCATCGTCGACCCGCGAGCGGTGCTTGTTCAGGGTTTCCTGCTTGGACAGGTTGCCCTGGATCAGCACGCGCTTGCGCCAGTCGCGGTCCAGGCCGTCGAAGACCTCCTGCATCTGCTTGCGCGAAGAGAACAGGATCAGCGAACCGCGCGAACCTTCGACGATCTCCGGCAGCTCGCGGATGATCGCCGCGGTGTGGGCGGCGGCATCGCGCGGGTCGGCCTTGAGGTCGGGCACCCGCAGCACACCGGCGTCGGCATGGTGGAACGGGCTCGGCACCACGGCGGTGACGGCGGCACGCGGCAGGCCGGCGCGCATGCGATAGCGGTCGAAGGTGCCCAGCGCGGTAAGCGTCGCCGAGGTCACCAGCACGCCGTAGGCCACGTTCCACAGGTTGCGGCGCAGGGTCTCGGCGGCGAGGATCGGGCTGGCGTTGGCTTCGATGTCGTAGAAGGTGCCGCTCTCGGCCAGGGTCAGCCAGCGCGCCATCGGCGGGCTGTCTTCCGGGTCCTCGCAGGTGAAGGCGGTCCACAGTTCCCAGTTGCCCTGGGCGCGGGACAGCAGGCTGCCGAACAGCGGGTACCACTCCTCGGCCTGATGACTGGCGATGCCGACGCTGCCCTCCCCGTCCATGGCTTCCTTGAGCAGTTCGGTGAGGCGGGTGAAGAGGTCGGTGAGCTTGGAGAAGCCCTTCTTCAGCTCGATGCCCATCTCGCGGATGTGCTCGGGGATCACCCCGCCCTCGAAGCGATGGCGCGGCCGCTCGCGGCCTTCCATGTCTTCGCCGGCGCGGAAGTCGCCGACCTCCTCGCAGGCGGTGAACATGAACTGCTGGTGCGTGCGCAGCTCGCGGGCCAGCTCCGGCACCTGTTCGATCAGGCGGCCGAGGTCACCCGGCAGCGGGTTCTGCGCCAGCAGCTTGGTCAGGTTCTTCTCCACCTGGCCCAGCCAGTCGGCGGTGGCGCGCAGGCGGGTGAAGTGGGCGAAATGGCCGATGGCCTTGTCCGGCAGGTGATGACCTTCGTCGAATACGTAGAGGGTGTCGCGCGGGTCCGGCAGGATCGCGCCGCCGCCCAGGGCGAGGTCGGCCAGCACCAGGTCATGGTTGGTGACGATCACGTCGACCTTGGTCATGCCTTCGCGCGCCTTGTAGAAGGCGCACTGCTGGAAGTTCGGGCAATGGCGATTGGTGCACTGGCTGTGGTCGGTGGTGACCTGCGCCCACTGCGCGTCCTCGATGGCCTCGGGCCAGGAGTCGCGGTCGCCGTCCCAGCGGTTGCCCGCCAGGCGCTCGATCATCTGGTTGAACAGCTTGGTGGAGGTCTCGTCCACGTCGATGCGGAAGCCTTCCTCCTCGAACAGCTGGGCGGTGGCGCTCTGTGCCTGGCCTTCCTGCAGCAGATGGTCGAGCTTGGACAGGCACATGTAGCGCCCGCGCCCCTTGGCCAGGGCGAAGCTGAACGACAGGCCGGAATTGCGCAGCAGGTCGGGCAGGTCCTTGTGGACGATCTGCTCCTGCAGGGCGACGGTGGCGGTGGCGACGACCAGGCGCTTGCCGGCAGCCTTGGCGCAGGCGATGGCGGCGAGGCTGTAGGCAACGGTCTTGCCGGTGCCGGTGCCGGCTTCCACGGCGACCACGGCGGCGTCGCCCAGGCGATGGCCTTCCTCGTCGCTGGCGATGGTCCCCAGGACCTTGGCGACTTCGGCGATCATCAGGCGCTGGCCGTAGCGCGGCTTGAGTTCCTTGGCCTCGAGGAAGCGCGAGTAGGCGCCCTGGATCGTGGCCTTGAGTTCGGTGCTGAGCATGGACTTCCCGGGCCCCGGACACGCCCTGGCGGACATATCCGGATGCTGGATAAATTTTCAGTGGTTCGAATCGGCGGCTATGATAGCGCGCTTGACTTCAATCGCCAGCGGAGATCGTCCGAATGACACCCTTTGCCTTCGTCTATGCCCTGCACGTCCTGGCCGCCCTGGTCTGGGTCGGCGGCATGTTCTTCGCCTGGATGGTGCTGCGCCCGGCCGCCGTCGCCGCGCTGGAGCCGCCGCCCCGGCTGAATCTGTGGCTGGAGGTATTCCCGCGCTTCTTCCGCTGGGTGTGGGCCGCGGTGATCCTGCTGCCGGTGACCGGCATGGGCATGCTGCACCTGAGCTTCAACGGCATGGCCGGCGCGCCGCGTTATGTGCAGGTGATGATGGGCCTCTACGTGGCGATGCTCGCGCTGTTCCTGCGCCTCCAGGCGCTGCAACTGCCGGAGCTGCACCGCGCGGTGGAAGCGCAGGACTGGCCCGCAGGCGGCGCCGCGCTGGGCAAGATCCGCAAGACCGTAGGCCTGAACCTGCTGATCGGCATGGTGCTGGTGGCTTTCGTCGCCGCGCGCCCGCACTGGTAAATCGCTGTGCCCGCCCGGTTGCCGGGCGGGCCTGGCATCAGAAGCGTTTCACTTCCAGGCGACCTTCGCGGCCCGCAGGGCCTTCCGCACCGCCCTTGCCATCCGAGCCCGGACGCTCGCCGGCCACCGAATAGAACCAGCAACCGCGCTCGGCACTGCGCGGCCCCGCCTTGCCCGCCTTGCCGCCGGCACCACCGGCGCCGCCCTCGAGACGCACCCTCACCCGTTCGAGGTCGAACTGTTCCGGCACCTCCAGGCGCACCACGCCGCCGGCCGCGCCAGAGCTGCCATTGGCACCATCCTGACCATTGCCGGCGGGCCTCCCGCTGCCCCACAGGCAACCGGAGGTCTGCGCGCTGCCACCGTCCAGGCCGTCATAGCCCGGTGCGCCGACACCGCCGCGCACGTCGATCAACAGGTTCTCCACCTGCACGTCCTGCAGGTGCAGGACCAGGCTGCGGCCGCCGCTGGCCGGCTTGCTGAAGCTGCCCGAGCCGCCCTGCGCGGCAATCACGCTACCGTCGGCCAGATTGCCGTGCTGAACATCGATCTGCAGCGTATCGCCACCGGGGAACACGCCCAGGCGCGCGTTCTTCGCCAGGTCCAGCTCGCCGATCTTCAGCACCTTCACCCGCGACGGAATGAGCAGCGCGCCTTCCTCGCCGACACTGACGCGATCCAGGCTCAGGCTATCGCCCTTCACCGGCAGGCGCAGCACGGTATTGGCCTGGACCGAGACGTTTCCGGCAGCCGAGCACGCCAGCGGCGCGCACAGCGCCAGGCCCAGCAACGACTTACGCATGGGTATCTCCTTCTACCTTCGCGGATGCCGGTCGCTCAGCCGCCGGCTGCGGCAAGGTGGCGAAATGGAAGACGCCGAACAGCAGTATCTGCAGACGGTCCATCCCCGGATGAGGTCGACCGCGCAGGCGTTTGCGCAGCGCCAGGACCTCGATGACGTGAATCAGCAGAATCAGCGCGCCGGCCGCATTGAGCAACGTACCGAAGGGATGTGCGAAAGGCTGGATCAGATTGGCCAGCACCGCCAGCCAGAACAGCAGGGCAATCAGCTTGCCCAAACCCAACAACGCCTTCATGAGATACCCCCGTTTTTTTCTTTGTCGGGGAACATACTCTGCTGCCGGAAGCGATGCCAGTGGCAAGCCACTATGACAAAGGGGGCCAGATGGCCCCCTTTGAGCACTCCATCACGCCTGGATCATTGACGCGTGATCTTGATCTCCACGCGACGGTTCTCGGCGCGGCCTTCCTTGGTCTTGTTGTCGGCGACCGGCTGGCTCTCGCCATAGCCTTCGACCGACTTGATGCTGCTCGCCGGAACGCCCGCATCGACCAGATAGTTCGTCACGGCGTGGGCACGGCGCTCGGACAGTTTCTGGTTGTAGGCATCGCTGCCGACGCTGTCGGTGTGACCGGCAATGTTCAGCTCGGTGGTCGCCGCTTCGCCCTTCAGGCGGGTGGCGATGGTGTCGAGCTTGTCCTTGTCCTGCGCGTCGATCTTCGACGAGTCGAAGGCGAAGTGCAGGTCACGCACGACGATGGTCTCTTCCTTGGGCAATGGAGCCGGAGCGGGCTCAGGAGCCGGAGCGGGCGGCGGAACCTCCGCCACTTGTTCCTCGGCACCATGCACCCAGCAATAGGACGCCCCCAGCACACCGCCAATCAAGGCACCCCAACCCGCCCAGGCACTGCTTTCCGTAGCGCCCAGACCAGCGCCGCCGACACCGCCAACCACGGCGCACGTCGGCCAATCGGACTTCTGCAACCCTGCGCAGCCGGTGAGCAACGTGCTGACCAGCAGCAGGGGTAAAGCGGTCCTTGTGATGCTCATAAATTCATCTCTCCTCTAATGATCGGGTCTTGACCGACACTTACCGAGTAAAGACGGCACTGACAGAATGCGCCAGCACTAGGCCACAGGGGTGTCACACGCTAGTCTTCGTCCATCCATCATCGCCTTCGACGAGCCCCATGATTTCATCACGCACACCGCAACAAGCTCTCGCCGCCCTGCTCGACCGCTATGCGCCGCAGCGCCTGCTGCTGGTGGGCGCCAGCCAGATCCCGGCGGTGGATGCCTTCTGCGCCGCGCACCCGGACTGCGAACTGTTCCACGCCCCCGCCGGCGCGCTACCGGCGGACATCGCCGCGCACCGCTACGACCTGGCGCTGCTCGCCGACTGCCTGGAGCACCTGCCTCGGCGCGACGCCCAGCAACTGGTGGGCGGTATCCGCAACCTCAACAGCAGCAAGGTTGCCGTGCTGGTCGACCTGGACGCCGCGCAGGCCCAGGACACCGATTTCTACGCGCTGGCCATGCAGGCCAGCGAACGCTTCCAGCGCGACGCGCAGGTGCTCACCCTGTTCACCTACGATCTGCACGAATACAAGCAGGTCCCGGACTGGCTCAACGCCAAGTTCTGGGCCAACCCGGAAAACTTTGGGAAGTACTGGTGGTGACCATGACCGAACCGACCTGCCCCTGCGGAAGCGGCCGTCCTTTACCCGAATGCTGCGGCCGCTTCCATGCCGGCCAGCGCGCGCCCACGGCCGAGGCCCTGATGCGTTCGCGCTACAGCGCCTACGCCCTGGGCCTGGTGGACTACCTGCGCGATACCACCCTGCCCGCCCAGCAGGCCAGCCTGGACCTGGAGGCCATCCGCACCTGGAGCCTGGGCAGCACCTGGCTGGGACTGGAAGTGGAAAGCCACGAAGTGCTCGGCGGCCAGCCGGAACATGCGCGGGTCACCTTCATCGCCCGCTGGCACGACGGCAACGGCGAGCACAGCCATCGCGAGTGCTCGGGTTTCGTCCAGCGCGAAGGCCACTGGTACTTCCTCGACCCGACCGTGCCGATGAAGCTCGGGCGCAACGATCCGTGTCCCTGCGGCGCCGGTGGCAAGCTGAAGAAATGCTGCGGACCGTGGATCGAGTGAATCGCGAACTCCCCCCACTTGGGGACGTTCGGTGTCTGGGCTAGAATCCGCGCTTTTTTCCGGGGCGGCGGTGTTTCGCCGCACCGGCTACCCCTGCCGGACCTCGCCATGCTGCTGACCGTTCTCTATATCATCGCCATCACCGCCGAAGCCATGACCGGCGCACTCTCCGCTGGCCGCCGCAGCATGGACCTGTTCGGCGTGGTGCTGGTGGCCTGCGTCACCGCCCTGGGTGGCGGCTCGGTGCGCGACATGCTGCTGGGCCATTACCCGCTGACCTGGGTACGCCACCCGGAATACCTGGCGCTGACTGCCGGCGCGGCACTGGTCACCGTGTTCATCGCCCCGCTGATGCGCCACCTGCGCTCGCTGTTCCTCGCGCTGGACGCCGTGGGCCTGGTGGCCTTCACCCTGATCGGCTGCCAGGTCAGCCTGGAAATGGGCCACAGCCTACTGATCGCGGCGGTCAGCGGCGTGATCACCGGGGTCTTCGGCGGCATCCTGCGGGACATTTTCTGCAACGACGTGCCACTGATCTTCCGTCGCGAACTCTATGCCAGCGTGTCCTTCGCCAGTGCCTGGTGCTACCTGATCTGCCTGCAGATCGACCTGCCCAAGGAGCAGGCCATGCTGATCACCCTGTTCGCCGGCTTCCTGTTCCGCATGCTGGCGATCCGCTTCCGCTGGGAAATGCCCAAGTTCGTCTACCAGGACGATCCGCAGCAGGGCGACTGATCAGTCCGCCAGCTTCAGGTGGCTGGTGTCCGGCGCGGGCGCCGCCGGGGCGGCCTTGGCCTGGCCCATGTCGCTGCCGACCGGGGCGACGCTGAACTGGCTGAGGTCCACGCGCGGCGCCTGGGCCTCGGGTTTCCCGTCCTGCAGGTCGGTGCCCACCGGCGCCAGGCCGAAGTCCGGCGCATCGACGGCAGCAAACGCCGCCATGTACCCGTCGCGCGGCGCCACCTTCAAGCGCCCTTGCGCCTGGGCGGCGGGCGGCTGTGCCGACGCGCTCGCCGGAGCCGCGGCGGGCGGCGGCGCCAGTTCGATCTCCTCGACCGGCGCATCCATGTCCACCACCTCGACAATGGCGCCGGCGCGCTCGATCACGCTGCGGTACTTCTCCGCCGACACCGCGTCCAGGTTGTTCTTGATCACCATACGCCGGCCGGAGAACAGCAACTCGATGCGCTGAGCATCGGCCTGGAACAGCTTGGCCAGGTTGGCTTTCACGCTGTCGAGCTGGGCACCCGGCACGGTCCGACCCGAAAAGGCGATCTCATAGCGGCTCATCATCACTCTCCTGTGTTAACCCGCCGGTTACATTCGGCCAGTATGGTGCAGCTTCTTTTAACGTAACAACAACTTGCAGCCGAGCAGGTGCTTGGTACACTGGGGCGTCTTGGGGGATAGACATGAATTATCAGGCGCAAATGATAAGAATTTTCAGCCTGTTCTGGCTGCTCGGCCTTGTGTCGGGTTGCAGCTGGATGTCGGGTAACTTCATACAACCAGAAGTGAAACTGGTGAAGGTCGACGTCGTCAAAGCGCGCCTGCTGGAACAGGAATTTACCCTGCACTTCCGCATCGACAATCCGAACGACTTCAGCCTTCCGGTCCGTGGCCTGGCCTACAAGGTCAAGCTGAACGATATCGACCTGGCCGAGGGCGAGTCGAACAACTGGTTCACAGTACCCGCCAACGGCCATGAAACCTTCGAGGTCCCGGTAACCACCAACCTCTGGCGGCACATGAAGTACATCGTCAAGCTGCTGGAAGATCCGGACAAGCCGATCCGCTACCGTCTCGACGGCGAAGTGAAGACCGGCCTGCTGTTCGGCCAAGACGTGCACATCGCTCGCAATGGCGAGATAATTCCCGGCGATTTCATCCCCGAGTGAGCTTCACCATGAGCCAGGAACCCCACGTACACGGTCCGAACTGCAACCACGACCATGATCACGATCACCACCATGACCACGGTCACGTGCACGGCCCGCACTGCAACCACAGCCACGAGCCGGCACGCAATCCGCTGAAGGACGTGGGCCGCAACGATCCATGCCCCTGCGGCAGCGGCAACAAGTTCAAGAAGTGCCACGGCGCCTGAACCACGCCCTGACGCACCCCGCAGAAGGCCCGCCCAGTGCGGGCCTTCTGCTGTCCGTCCCGACGCTCGGCCAGCCGCTGAAAATCCCGCCGCGCGTGGCTTGCACAGCCTCCCTCGGCTCACTAACGTAGCGCCTTTCCACGCGACCCTTTGTGCAGGAGCACACCCTCATGGCCCCGCGAGCCTTCCGCCGGCTTCCCAGCTTCGGCCTTGCCGCCACCCTCAGCGCCGCCGTCAGCCTCGCCGGCTGCCAGAGCTGGCTGAACGACCGTTACGCCGGCAGCGTGACGCCCACCAGCGGCGTGCAGCCGATCAAGGGCCTCGCGGACAACGTATCGATCCGCCGCAACAGCCTGGGCATGCCGTTGATCGAGAGCAGCAACTTCCACGACGCGCTGTTCACCCTGGGCTACGTGCACGCCAGTGACCGCATCAGCCAGATGGTCGGCCTGCGCCTGATGGCCCAGGGGCGCCTGTCGGAAATGGTCGGCCCCGGCGCACTGGAAACCGACCGTTTCATGCGCACGGTGAACCTGAAGAAGGCGGCGGACGCCCTCTATGCCGGCGCCTCGCCGCGCATCAAGCGCTTCTTCGAGACCTATGCGCGCGGCGTCAACGCCTACCTGTTCCGCTACCGCGACAAGCTGCCGATGGACCTGGCCGAATCCGGCTACCGCCCCGAGTACTGGAAGCCAGAGGATTCCGCGCTGGTCTTCAGCCTGCTGAACTTCGGCCTGGCGGTGAACCTGCAGGAGGAAATCGCCTCGCTGGTGCTCGCTCAGAAAGTCGGTGCCGACAAGCTGCCCTGGCTGACACCGATCTACCCGGACGAAGCGCTGCCTCTCGAGGAGGCCGAAAAGCTCAAGGGCCTGCGCCTTGACGGCAAGATTGCCGGCCTCGACGCCCTCGACCGCGCCGCCGGCCAGATCGCCGCCCTGCAGATGATGGGCGTCGCCGCCTCCAACAACTGGGCCATCGCCCCGCAGCGTACGCGCAGCGGCAAGAGCCTCCTGGCCAACGACACCCACCTGCCGCTGTCCATGCCCTCGGTGTGGAACTACGTGCAGATCCGCTCGCCGAAGTTCAGCGCCGCCGGCGTCTCCATCGCCGGCGTACCGGGCGTGGTCGCCGGCTTCAACGGCAAGCTGGCCTGGGGCATGACGATGGTCATGGGCGACAACCAGGACCTCTTCCTCGAACAGGTGAAGCGCCAGGGCGGCAAGCTCTACTACCTCGCCAACGGCCAGTGGAAGCCGGCCATCGAACGCAACGAGACGTTCTTCATCAAGGGCCAGCGGCCGGTCCGTGAGATCATCTACGAGACCCGCCACGGCCCGCTGCTCAACAGCGCCCTGGGCGAGCGCAAGCACGAGTTGCAGCCGCTGCCGCTGTCCAGCGGCTACGGCATTGCCTACCAGAGCATCCAGGGCGAGTCCGACCGTACCCTCGACGCCTTCTTCGACCTGTCCCGTGCGAAGAACGTCGAACAGGCCTTCGATGCCACCCGCGACGTGCGTGCGATGGCGCTGAACATCCTGTTCGCCGACGAGAAGCACATTGGCTGGCAAGTCACCGGGCGCTTCCCCAACCGCAAGGAAGGCCGCGGCCTGCTGCCCTCTCCCGGCTGGGACGGCCGCTACGACTGGGACGGCTACGCCGAGCCGATCCTGCACCCGTCCGACCAGGACCCGGCACAAGGCTGGCTGGGCACCGCCAACCACCGCACCGTGCAGCCCGGCTACGGCGCGCAGCTGTCCAGCTCCTGGTACTACCCGGAGCGCTACGAGCGCATCGCGCAACTGGCCGGCGCCAGCAAGAGCCACGATTACCGCAGCATGATCGCCATGCAGTACGACCAGACCACGCCGTTTGCCGGCAAGCTGCAATCGATGCTGGACGCACCGGGCATGGCGCAACCGCTGAAGAAGGCCATCGACGCCCTGCCCACCGACCAGCGCGCCCGTGCCCGCGAAGCGCTGGACCGGATCATGGCGTTCGACGGCAAGCTCTCGCCGACCTCCTCCGACGCCGCTCTGTACGAGGCCTTCCTGCAGGAAAGCAGCAAGCAGATCTTCCTCGACGAACTGGGGCCGGAAGACAGCCCGGCCTGGAAAGCCTTCGTGGAGAACGCCAATCTCTCCTACTCGGCCCAGGCCGACCACCTGCTGGGCCGCGACGACAGCCCGTTCTGGGACGACGCCCGCACCCCGCAAAAGGAAGACAAGCCGGCGATCCTCGCCCGCAGCCTGGCCGCCGCCATCGCCTTCTGCGAGCAAACGCTGGGCAGCGACCGCCGCGCCTGGCAATGGGGCAAGCTGCACACCTACGAATGGCTCAGCGACAGCACCAGGATGGCGCCCAACCTGAGCGCCGGCCAGCGCGCCAGCCTCAACGCCATCAAAGGCTACCTGGACCGTGGCCCCTACCCCGCCGGCGGCGACCACACGACGCTGAACGTCTCGGCCTATCACTGGGGCCAGGACTTCGATACCTGGCTGATCCCGGCCATGCGCATCGTCGTCGACTTCGGCCAGAGCGAGCCGATGATCGGCCTCAACAGCAGCGGCCAGTCCGGCAACCCGGCCAGCCCGCACTATGCCGACGGCATCGACGCCTGGCTGAAGGGCAACTACATGAGCTTCCCCTTCCAGTCGCAGAACCTGGAGAAGGTCTACGGCGTGAAACGCCTGACGCTGGTCCCGGGCAAGTGACCGACTGAAAAAATTCTCCGGGGTCGGGAACTTGTGTCCCATCCCGGAATCAGAACAGTCGACTTACTCCATGATCATATTCGGGCACCCCTTGGGTGCCTTTCTTTTTTCCCGCCTCACTCCCGCTGTACGCCCCTTCTGCAAGAACCTTCCCGGTTGACACTCCCACGCATCCTTTCGACCAGGAGTCATCGTCATGTCCGAATCCCTCATCGTCATCACCGGCGGCCCCGGCGCCGGCAAAAGCACGCTGCTCGAACACCTGCACCGCCATCACGGCCTGAACACCGTCGAGGAAGGCGGTCGGGCGATCATTCGCGAGCAGTTGGCCAGCGGCGGCGATGCCCTGCCGTGGGCGAACCGGGAGGCCTTCTGCCAGGCGATGCTCGCGCACGCGCTGACGACCCGCGAGCGAGCGCTCGATGCGGGTGGATTGTGGCTGTTCGATCGTGGCCTGCCGGATGTGCTGGGGTATGCGCGGCTCTGCGGCCTGCCGATTCCGGAGGAGCTGGAAACCGCCGCAAGGGAACTGCGCTACGGACCGACCGTGTTCCTGGCGCCGGCGTGGGAAGCCATCTACCGCAACGACGCCGAACGCCGGCAGGACTTCGCCGAGGCGCAGCGAACGGCCACGATCATGAGCGAGCTTTACGCAGAGTTGGGCTACCGCGTGCTGGAGCTGCCCCGCGGCAGCCTGGAAGAGCGGGCGGAGTTCGTCTTGGCAGAGTGCCCCCTGTAGGTCGCAGCGGCAGATGCCCAATAAAAAACCGGGCCTTGGCCCGGTTCTTCACAACAGCAACGCGATCAGGCCTTGGGCAGGGTAACGCCGGTCTGCCCCTGGTACTTGCCGCCGCGATCGCGGTAGGAGACTTCGCAGGCTTCGTCCGACTGCAGGAACAGCATCTGTGCCACGCCTTCGTTGGCGTAGATTTTCGCCGGCAGGTTGGTGGTGTTGGAGAACTCCAGGGTCACGTGGCCTTCCCACTCCGGCTCCAGCGGTGTGACGTTGACGATGATGCCGCAGCGCGCGTAGGTGCTCTTGCCCAGGCAGATGGTCAGCACGTCGCGCGGAATGCGGAAGTACTCGACGGTACGGGCCAGGGCGAAGGAGTTCGGCGGGATGACGCAAACGTCGCTGTTGATGTCGACGAAACTCTTCTCGTCGAAGTTCTTCGGGTCGACCACAGCCGAATGGATGTTGGTGAACACTTTGAATTCGGCGGCGCAGCGCACATCGTAGCCATAGCTGGAGACACCGTAGGAGATCACCCGGCTGTCATCGGCACCGCGAATCTGGCGCTCGACGAACGGCTCGATCATGCCGTGCTCCAGAGCCATGCGGCGAATCCACTTGTCCGATTTGATGCTCATGGCGGGCGTCCCGTAGCTGTTGAAAAAAGAAGGCGAATCTTACCGGCAAGCGCGCCGCCCGGCAAAGGGGCGCGCCCGGCGGCATTGTCACGGTTCAGTCGTCGCTGATGGAGATGCTCGGCATGTCCGGCGCGGCCTTCTCGCTCAGGGCGATACGCGCACCGACGCAGCGGGCCATTTCCTGGTAGATCATCGCCAGCTGGCTTTCCGGGTCGGCGATCACGGTGGGCTTACCGCCGTCGGCCTGCATGCGGATGGCCATCGACAGCGGCAGCGACGCCAGCAACTCCACGCCATACTGCGCCGCCAGCTTCTCGCCGCCACCCTCGCCGAACAGATGCTCGGCATGGCCGCAGTTGGAGCAGATGTGCACCGCCATGTTCTCCACCACGCCCAGCACCGGGATGTTGACCTTGCGGAACATCTCCACGCCCTTCCTGGCGTCGAGCAGAGCCAGGTCCTGCGGGGTGGTGACGATCACCGAGCCGGCCACCGGCACTTTCTGCGCCAGGGTCAGTTGGATGTCACCGGTGCCCGGCGGCATGTCGATGACCAGGTAATCCAGGTCGTTCCAGGCGGTCTGGGTGATCAGTTGCAGTAGCGCGCCGGAAACCATCGGACCGCGCCACACCACCGGGGTGTTGTCGTCGGTGAGGAAGGCCATCGACATGACTTCGACGCCGTGGGCTTCCAGGGGGATGAACCACTTCTGCTCGCGGATCTTCGGCCGGGTGCCTTCGGGGATACCGAACATGATGCCCTGGCTCGGGCCATAGATGTCGGCGTCGAGGATGCCGACCCTGGCGCCTTCGCGGGCCAGCGCCAGCGCGAGGTTGGCGGCGGTGGTGGACTTGCCCACGCCGCCCTTGCCGGAGGCCACGGCGATGATGTTCTTCACGTTGCTCATGCCCGGCACCTGGGCCTGAGCCTTGTGCGCGGCGATCCGGGTTTCCACCTTGACCTGGGCCGAGTCGACGCCGTCCAGCGCTTCCAGGGCCATCTGCACCGTCTGCGCCAGGCCGTTCTTGAACAGGCCGGCCGCGTAGCCCAGCTCCAGGGTCAGCGCGACGCGCCCGCCCTGGATGTCCAGCTCGCGCAGGTAGCCGGCGTCCAGCAGGTTCTGGCCGGTGTGGGGATCGGTGATCTGGCGGAGAAGGTTTTCTACCGTGGCTCGGTTGGCGGCGCCCATGCGTACTCCCGATGAAAGACTGAGCAGAATAGGCGGGCATAGTACGCCTCTCGCCGCAGCCTTGCTTGGGATCATCGGGAGTAAGCCGGGTTCGCGAGCAAGCTCGCTCCTACGCAAAGCCAGTCCCCTGCGGGGGCGAGCTTGCTCGCGAACAGCCCATGCGCCCAATGGTCGCGGATGGGCTCCGCCCTACAGCCAAGCGGCCCACGGGTGAAAAATTCGCCACGCCCCTATATAGTTGCCGACTTCCCTCGTTTTTCCGTCACGGCCGATCATCATGTCCGAAGCCCGCAAGATCCTCGTCACCAGCGCCCTGCCCTACGCCAACGGTTCGATCCACCTGGGTCACATGCTGGAGTACATCCAGACCGACATCTGGGTGCGTTTCCAGAAGATGCGTGGCAACCAGGCGGTGTACGTATGCGCGGACGATGCCCACGGTTCGGCCATCATGCTGCGCGCCGAGCGCGAAGGCATCACCTCCGAGCAACTGATCGACGCCGTGCGCGCCGAACACATGGCCGATTTCGCCGACTTCCAGGTGAACTTCGACAACTACTACTCGACCCACTCGGACGAGAACCGCGAGCTGTCGTCCTCCATCTACGTCAAGCTGCGCGAAGCCGGCCACATCGCCACCCGCCCGGTGACCCAGTACTTCGACCCGGAAAAGCAGATGTTCCTGGCCGACCGCTTCATCAAGGGCACCTGCCCGAAGTGCGGCACCGCCGACCAGTACGGCGACAACTGCGAAGCCTGCGGCGCGACCTACTCGCCCACCGAGCTGAAGGACCCGAAATCGGCGATCTCCGGCGCCACCCCGGTGCTCAAGGAGTCGCTGCACTACTTCTTCAAGCTCCCCGACTTCGACGCCATGCTCAAGCAGTGGACCCGCAGCGGCGCCCTGCAGGAGTCGGTGGCGAACAAGATCGCCGAGTGGCTGGATTCCGGCCTGCAGGAATGGGACATCTCCCGCGATGCGCCCTACTTCGGCTTCGAGATCCCGGATGCTCCGGGCAAGTACTTCTACGTCTGGCTGGACGCGCCGATCGGCTACATGGCCAGCTTCCAGAACCTCTGCGCACGCCGTCCGGAGCTGGACTTCGATGCCTACTGGAACAAGGATTCCAAGGCCGAGCTGTACCACTTCATCGGCAAGGACATCGTCAACTTCCATGCGCTGTTCTGGCCGGCCATGCTCGAAGGCGCCGGCTACCGCAAGCCGACCGCGCTGAACGTGCACGGCTACCTGACCGTCAACGGCCAGAAGATGTCCAAGTCGCGCGGCACCTTCGTCAAGGCGCGCACCTACCTGGACCACCTGGACCCGGAATACCTGCGCTACTACTACGCCTCCAAGCTCGGCCGCGGTGTCGACGACCTCGACCTGAACCTCGAGGACTTCGTGCAGAAGGTCAATTCCGACCTGGTCGGCAAGGTGGTCAACATCGCCAGCCGCTGCGCCGGTTTCATCCACAAGGGCAACGCCGGCGTGCTGGTCGAAGCCAACCCGGCTCCTGAGCTGGTGGAAGCCTTCAAGGCCGCCGCGCCGGGCATCGCCGCCGCCTACGAGGCCCGCGACTTCGGCCGCGCCATGCGCGAAATCATGGCTCTCGCCGACCAGGCCAACGCCTGGATCGCCGACAAGGCGCCGTGGGCCTTGAACAAGCAGGAAGGCAAGCAGGACGAGGTGCAGGCCATCTGCGCCCTGGGCGTGAACCTGTTCCGCCAACTGGTGATCTTCTTGAAGCCGGTGCTGCCGAAGCTGGCCGAAGCCGCCGAAGCCTTCCTCAACGTCGCCCCGCTGAAGTGGAGCGACCACGAGCAACTGCTGGCCAACCACCAGCTGAATCCGTTCAACCCGCTGATGACCCGTATCGAACCCGCGAAAATCGAAGCCATGATCGAAGCCTCCAAGGAAGACCTCGCCGCCTCTGCGGCCCAGCCGGCCGGCAACGGCGAACTGGTGAAGAACCCCATCGCCGCCGAGATCAACTTCGACGCCTTCGCCGCCGTCGACCTGCGCATCGCGCTGATCGAGAAGTGCGAGTTCGTCGAGGGCGCCGACAAGCTGCTGCGCCTGACCCTGGATATCGGCGACGAGAAGCGCAAGGTGTTCTCCGGCATCAAGAGCGCCTACCCGGAGCCGAGCAAGCTCGAAGGCCGCCTGACCCTCTACGTGGCCAACCTGGCGCCGCGCAAGATGAAGTTCGGCGTCTCCGAAGGCATGGTCCTGGCCGCCGGCCCCGGCGGTTCGGAAATCTACCTGCTGAGCCCGGACAGCGGCGCCAAGCCCGGCCAGCGCGTCAACTGACCGGTAGCCTGCCGCCCGCGAAGCCCAACCGATGTTGGGCTTCGCTGTTTTCAGGCCACGCGGATTGTCTTGCGCCAGCCATGCGCATAAATTATGCGCATATCACCACGGACCATCGCCATGCATGCTCCCTACGATCTCCAGGCCCCGAAGAAGCCGACCAACCTCAGCCTCAACAGCGACCTGCTGAAGAAGGCCCGGGAGCTGGACGTCAACCTGTCCGCCGTGCTGGAAGAGGCGCTGGCCGAAGAGGTCAAACAGCGCCTCGCCCGCCAATGGCTGGAGCAGAACCGCGAGGCCATCGACTCGTACAATCGCCATGTCGAGGAGAACGGTGTGTTCAGCGAGGGACTGCGGAGCTTCTGATGGCGCAGTTCAATCTCTATCGGAATCGCAATCCGCGCTCGCAGGAAGACATTCCGCTGCTGCTGGACGTGCAGAGCGAACTGCTGGATTCGCTGAAGACGCGCATGGTCATTCCGCTGAGCCGCAGCCAGTCGCTGCAGGGCATCAGCCGCCTGACGCCGAAGGTGACCTTCGACGAAATCGACTACCTGCTGCTGACGCCACAGATGGCGGGCATCTCCAGCCGCGATCTGGGCGAGCCGGTCGGCAGCCTGGCGCACTTGCGCGGCGAAATAATCGCGGCTATCGATCTACTGATCACTGGCATCTGAACGGCCATCCGGATGGATAACCCCCTGCAATGACCGAACTCGCCCTCATCCTGGTCAGCGCCATCCTGGTCAACAACTTCGTGCTGGTGCAGTTCCTCGGCCTGTGCCCGTTCATGGGCGTGTCGCGCAAGATCGAGACGGCCATCGGCCTGTCCCTGGCCACCACCTTCGTCCTCACCCTCACCTCGGTGTGCAGCTACATCCTGCAACGCTACGTGCTGCAGCCGCTGGACCTGGAGTTCCTGCGCACCATCGGCTTCATCCTGGTGATCGCCGTGGTGGTGCAGTTCACCGAGCTGCTGGTGAAGAAGAGCAGTCCGCTGTTGTACCGCGTGCTGGGCATCTTCCTGCCGCTGATCACCACCAACTGCATCGTCCTGGGCGTGGCGCTGCTCAATGCCAACAAGCCGGAGTACGGTTTCCTGCAATCCACCCTGCAGGGCTTCGGCGCCGGGCTGGGCTTTTCCCTGGTACTGGTGCTGTTCGCCGCCATGCGCGAGCGCATCGCCATCGCCGACGTGCCCAAGCCGTTCCAGGGCGCGGCCATCGGCATGATCACTGCCGGCCTGATGTCGCTGGCCTTCATGGGCTTCACCGGGTTGCTCAAGCCATGAGCACGGTGCTGCTCGCTGTCGCCATCCTCGCCCTGCTCTGCCTCGCCAGCGGCGCGCTGCTGGGTTACGCGGCGGTGCGCCTGAAGGTGGACGGCGACCCGGTGGCCGAACAGATCAACGCCCTGCTGCCGCAGACCCAGTGCGGCCAGTGCGGCTACGCCGGCTGCAAACCCTACGCCCAGGCCATCGCCGAGGGCGACGCGATCAACAAGTGCCCGCCCGGCGGCGCGGCCACCATCGCCGCCCTCGCCGACCTGCTGGACGTCGAGCCGCAGCCGCTGGACGCCGCCGAGGAAACCCCGCCGCGCGTGGCCTACATCCGCGAGGCCGAATGCATCGGCTGCACCAAGTGCATCCGCGCCTGCCCGGTGGACGCCATCGTCGGCGCGGCCAGGCTGATGCACACGGTGATCGTCGACGAATGCACCGGCTGCGACCTGTGCCTGGAGCCCTGCCCGGTGGACTGCATCGAGATGCGCGATCTGCCGGTGCGCATCACGGACTGGAAATGGCCATTGCCGGATACCCGGCTGATCGCCAGCGACCGGGAGCAGGCGGCATGAGCGCACAGGCCTGGAGCTTCCCCGGCGGCATCCATCCGCCGGAGAACAAGCGGCAATCCACCGCAACGCCGATCCAGCGGCCGCCACTGCCGCGCCTGCTGGTCCTGCCGCTGCAACAGCACATTGGAGCGCCCGCGCTGCCCTGCGTCGAGGTCGGCCAGCGCGTGCTCAAGGGGCAGATGATCGCCGAGCCGGGCAGCGCCATCAGCGCCGCGCTGCACGCTCCGACCTCCGGCACCGTGGTCGCGCTGGACGAACAGCCTTACCCTCACGCCTCCGGGCTGACGGCGCCGGCCATCGTCATCGACAGCGACGGCCAGGATGCATGGGCAGCGCTCGACGCCTGTTCCGAGTATGCGTCCCTCTCCGGGGTCGAACTGCTCGAACGCATCCGCCACGCCGGCATCGCCGGACTCGGCGGCGCCGGCTTCCCCACCGCCGCCAAGCTGGCCACGCGGCCGCAGGACGATCTGCACACCCTGGTCATCAACGGCGCCGAGTGCGAACCCTACATCAGCGCCGACGACCTGCTGATGCGCGAGCGCGCGGCGGAGCTGGTGCAAGGCATCGACATCCTCGTGCACATCCTGCAGCCGGAGCAGGTGCTGATCGGCATCGAGGACAACAAGCCCGAGGCACTGGCCGCCGTGCAAGCCGCCATCGGCGAACGGAACGTCACGCTGCGGGCGATTCCGACCAAATACCCCTCGGGCGGCGAGCGTCAGTTGATCCAGGTTCTCAGCGGCCGCGAAGTGCCCTCCGGCGGGCTGCCGGCGGACATCGGCATGCTCTGCGTGAACGTCGGCACCACCGTAGCCGTGGCCGATGCCGTGCTACGCGGGCGGCCGCTGATCTCGCGCATCGCCACCCTGACCGGCGCGGCCCTGGAGCGCCCGTGCAACGTCGAGGCGCTGCTCGGCACGCCAGTGGGCGAACTGCTGGATTTCGCCGGCCTCGACCGTTCGAAGCTGGACCGCCTGATCCTCGGCGGGCCGCTGATGGGCGTCAGCCTGCCCTCGCTGGACGTGCCGCTGATCAAGACCAGCAACTGTCTGCTGGCCGCCAGCGCGACGGAACTGCCGCCGGCGCCACCGGCCATGCCCTGCATCCGTTGCGGCGACTGCGCCCAGGTCTGCCCTGCCAGCCTGCTGCCGCAACAGCTGCACTACTTCGCCCTCGGCGCGCAGCACGAGCAGTTGCAGGCGCACAACCTGTTCGACTGTATCGAGTGCGGCGCCTGCGCCTACGTCTGCCCGTCGAGCATCCCGCTGGTGCAGTACTACCGCGCGGCCAAGGCCGATATCCGCGAGTTGCAGCAGCGCCAGTTGAAGGCCGAACAATCGCGCCTGCGCTTCGAACAGCGCCAGGACCGTCTGCGCCGCGAGGAAGAACAACGCACCGTCGACCGCCTGGCCCGCCAGGAACGCGTCGCACGGGCGCAGGAAAGCGAAGCCAAGGTGGAAGCGACGGTGCCGGCAGCGCAATCGGTGATCGAGCGGGTGAAGGCCGAGAAGGCCGTGGGCAACGCGCCGGACCGGCTCAAGCGGCTGAAGATCGAGGCGAGCATGGCCCAGGTCGCGTTGAAGAAGGCCGAGAAACAGCTCGCCAGCCACGACACCGAACAACTGCGCGCCCAGGTCGTCGAATTGCGTGAGGCCGCCGGGCAGGTCAAGGCCGCGTTGGCGGCGGCCGAGGCGGAGAGCCATACCGCGCCAGCTCCGCTCGACAACGAAGCCACGCTGAAGAAAGCCAGGATCGACGCCGCAATGGCCCGCGCCCAGGTGAAGAAATCCGAGAAGGCCTTCGGCGAATCGCCCACGGACGAACAGCGCGCCACCCTCGCGTCACTGCGCGAGGACGTCGAGCGCATCGAACGCCAACTCAACGAATTGCAGGGGACCGCCATGCCGACCGAACCGAAAGCCACCCAAGCCGTCGACGGAATCCTCGCCCTGCGCCAGGCCAAGCTCGCGTACATCGCCCAGCGCGACGCCCTGCGCCAGGCCGAACGCGACGGCGCTTCCGAAGAGGAACTGGGCGCGATCCGCCAGGCTCTGGCCGCCGCGGAAGCCGCCCTGCACGCCGCCGAGGACGCCAGCGGCAAGGCGCCGCCGGACCTGGTGCGCACCGACAAGCACCCGATGAGCGCCGCCCTCCGCGCCGCCAGGACCGAACTGGCCTACGCCCGCGCCGACCTGAAGAAGCTCGAACGCGAAGGCGCCGGCAACGCAGCCCTGGATACCGCCCGTGCCCGCCTGCAAGCCGCCGAACGCGCCGTGGCCGACGCCAGCGGCGAGACGCCTTGATGAAACTGCCGCGCATCGCCTCGCCCCACGCCACCGGCAGCAACCGCACGCAGAAGGTCATGCTGACCTTGCTGGCCGCCTGTGCGCCGGGCGCCCTGGTGCTGATCGGCCTGTACGGCGTCGGCACGCTGTTCAACCTGCTCTGGTGCAGCCTGATCGCGCTGGCCACCGAGGCGGCGATGCTCAGGCTGCGCAATCGCCCGCTGGTTTTCTTCCTCAAGGACGGCAGCGCGCTGGTCACCGCCGTGCTGCTGGCCCTCGCCCTGCCGCCTTACGCGCCGTGGTGGCTGAGCCTGATCGGCACGGTCTTCGCCCTGGTGTTCGGCAAGCACCTGTATGGCGGATTGGGGCAGAACCCGTTCAATCCGGCGATGATCGGCTACGTGGTGGTGCTGGTGTCCTTCCCGCTGCAGATGAGCCAATGGCCGGCGCCGGACAGCGCGCTGGGTCTCGGCGAAGGGCTGCGGCAGATCCTCGGCGTCGCCGGCCAGGCGCCGGACGCCTGGGTCGGCGCCACCGCGCTGGACGTGCTGCGCAACAACAACAGCCTGACGATGGACGAACTGCTGGCACAATCCAGCGCCTTCGGCCATATCGGCGGACGCGGCATGGAACTGGTCAACCTGGCGTTCCTCGCCGGCGGGCTGTTCCTGCTCTGGCGCAAGCTGTTCACCTGGCACGCGCCGGTGGGCATGCTCGGCGCACTGTTCGTCACGAGCCTGCTGTTCTGGAACGGATCCGGCTCCGACTCCCACGGCTCGCCGCTGCTGCACCTGTTCAGCGGTGCGACCATGCTCGGCGCCTTCTTCATCGTCACCGATCCCGTCTCCGGCGCCACCAGCAATCGTGGACGCCTGGTGTTCGGCATCGGCGTCGGCGTGCTCACCTATGTGATCCGTGCCTGGGGCGGCTACCCGGACGGCGTGGCCTTCGCCGTGCTGCTGATGAACCTCGCCGCGCCGACCATCGACTACTACAGCCGTCCACGCACCTACGGGCACAAGAAGCCCGAGCGTGGCTTCAAGATGGGGGACTGACATGCCCGGCGCCCCTCGCTCGATGCTGAAGAACGCCCTGGTGCTCGGCCTGTTCGCCGTGGTCACGGTGGGCGGGGTGGCGCTGGTCCACCAGCTCACCGCGCAGCGCATCGACGATGCCCAGCGCGAAGCGCGCGGCCGCGCCCTGCTGGAACTGTTGCCGACGGGCAGCTATGACAACCATCCGCTGGACAGCCAGGTCGACGCCTTCGATCCCAAGCTGCTCGGCCGCAACGCGCCGGCCCCTGCCTTCGTCGCCCGCCGCCAGGGCCAGGCCACGGCGGTGATCCTCCAGGCCATAGCGCCGGACGGCTACAGCGGCTCCATCCAACTGCTGGTGGGCGTCACCGCCGAAGGCCGGCTGCTCGGCGTGCGCGTCACCGCGCACAAGGAAACCCCGGGGCTGGGCGACAAGATCGAGCTGGGCAAGAGCGACTGGCTGCACGGCTTCGACGGCCGCTCGCTGACCGACCCGGCGGAGGCTGGCTGGAAGGTGAAGAAGGACGGCGGCCAGTTCGACCAGTTCGCCGGTGCCACCGTCACCCCGCGCGCCGTGGTGAAGGCTACGCACAAGGCGCTGCAGTACTTCGATGCGCACAAGGCCGAACTGCTCGCGCCCGCCGCGCAAGCGGCCACGGGAGACAGCCATGAGTAACCCCGGCTACCGCGAACTGGCCCTGCAAGGGCTGTGGAAGAACAATCCGGGGCTGGTGCAACTGCTCGGCCTGTGCCCGCTGCTGGGCACCAGCAACTCCGTGGTCAACGCCCTCGGGCTGGGCCTGGCGACCCTCTTCGTGCTGGCTTGCTCCAACGCGGCGGTGGCGCTGATCCGTGGGGCGGTGACCGAGGCCGTGCGCCTGCCCGCCTTCGTCCTGATCATCGCCGCGCTGACCACCTGCATCGAACTGCTGATGCAGGCCTGGACCTACGAGCTGTACCAGATCCTCGGCATCTTCATCCCGCTGATCACCACCAACTGCGTGATCCTCGGCCGCGCCGAAGCCTTTGCCTCGCGCCACGGCGTGCTGCGTTCGACCTTCGACGGCCTGATGATGGGCAGCGGGTTCGCCCTGGTGCTGCTGGTAGTGGGTACGCTGCGCGAACTGCTCGGACATGGCACCCTGCTGGCCGGCATGGAGCTGCTGTTCGGCCCGGCGGCGGCGACCTGGAAAATCCAGATGTTCCCGCATGGCCAGGGCTTCCTGCTGGCCATCCTGCCGCCCGGCGCCTTCCTGGTGCTGGGCCTGCTGATTGCCCTGAAAAACCGTATCGATGAGAGCCTGGCGGAACGCGCCAGGGCGCAGGCGGGCGATGGTCCCGCGAGCGAGCGCCAACGCGTCCGCGTGACCGGAGTGATCGAATGAATGCCGCCAAGCGCGCGGAAATTTTCCGCCGTCTGCAAGAAGACAATCCCAACCCCGAAACCGAACTGGCCTACAGCACGCCCTTCGAGCTGCTGATCGCGGTGATCCTCTCCGCCCAGGCCACCGACGTCGGGGTGAACAAGGCCACGGCGAAGCTCTATCCGGTGGCCAACACCCCGGAGGCCATCCATGCCCTGGGCGTGGACGGGCTGTCGGAGTACATCAAGACCATCGGTCTGTACAACAGCAAGGCCAGGAACGTCATCGAGACGTGCCGCATCCTCGTCGAGAAGCACGGCAGCCAGGTACCGGACAACCGCGAGGACCTCGAAGCCCTGCCCGGCGTCGGCCGCAAGACCGCCAACGTGGTGCTCAACACCGCCTTCCGACAGCCGGCAATGGCCGTGGACACCCACATCTTCCGCGTCGCCAACCGTACCGGGATAGCCCCGGGCAAGAATGTGCTGGAAGTCGAGAAGAAATTGCTGAAATTCGTCCCCAGGGAATACCTGCTCGATGCCCACCACTGGCTGATCCTGCACGGGCGCTACGTTTGCAAGGCGCGCAAGCCGCAGTGCGGCAGTTGCCGGATCGAGGACCTGTGCGAGTACAAGTACAAGACGTCCGACGATTGAGAAATATCGGAAAATTCCTTAGGACTCATTGAAAAAATCTTTTTTACCACCCGGTTCTTTGTCGATATAAGGGGCGCCAACACACCCCGTGTTGTGGAGTGCACCGAATGGCAAACGACAAAGAAGACCTCGAACTCGAGGACGATGTCAGCACAGACGACAGCGATGATGGCGTCGAAGCCTCGGCGGAGGTCGCCAAGACCAACCTGACCAAGCGCCGCATCATCGACAACTACCTCGAAGAGCGTCGCCTGCAGCGTCAGTTGTCCGACTACGACTTCGACCTGTAAGCCTGCTCCTGAACCGTATGAAAAAGCCCCGCATCCTGGCGGGGCTTTTTGTTTGCGTAGGAGCGAGCTTGCTCGCGAACATTGCTTCCCGGCGACTCCGGTGCTGGGCGGTTCGCGAGCAATAACGATGGCGTCCCCCTCGCTCCTACAGGATCAAACCTCGACGCCGGCGCGCTGCACCACCCGGTAGCACGGCTCGTACGCCGCACCGCCCGGCAGCTTCATGCGATGCTGTTCGACAAAGGCCTGCAGCAGTGCGTCCAGCGGCTCCATGATCGCCGCATCGCCGTTGATCTCATACGGGCCGTACTCCTCGATCATGCGGATGCCATGTTCCTTCACGTTGCCGGCGACGATGCCGGAGAACGCCCGACGCAGGTTCGCCGCCAGCTCGTGAGGCGGTACATCGCGACCCAGATCCAGGCCGGCCATGTTCTCGTGGGTCGGCTCGAACGGGCGCTGGAAGCCCTCGTCGATCTTCAGCAGCCAGTTGAAGTGGTAGGCATCGTTGCGCTCGCGGCGGAACTGCTTGACCCGCTTGAGGCCGGTGCTCATTTCCCGCGCCACCTCCGCCGGATCGTCAATGATGATGCGGTAGCGCTGCTGCGCCGCTTCGCCCAGCGTCGCGCCGACGAAGGCGTGCAGTTGCTCGATGTAGGCTGCCGCGCTGCGCGGTCCGGTGAGCACCAGGGGGAATGGCATGTCCTGGTTTTCCGGGTGCATGAGGATGCCCAGCAGGTAGAGGAACTCCTCCGCCGTACCGACGCCGCCGGGGAACACGATGATGCCATGACCGACGCGGACGAAGGCCTCCAGGCGCTTCTCGATATCCGGCAGGATCACCAGTTCGTTGACGATGGGGTTCGGCGCCTCGGCGGCGATGATCCCCGGCTCGCTCAGGCCCAGGTAGCGGCCATCGGTGATGCGCTGCTTGGCATGACCGATGGTGGCGCCCTTCATCGGGCCCTTCATCACGCCCGGGCCGCAGCCGGTGCAGACATCGAGGCTGCGCAAGCCCAGTTCGTGGCCGACCTTCTTGGTGTACTTGTACTCGTTGGTGCTGATGGAGTGGCCGCCCCAGCACACGACGATCTTCGGCTCCACGCCAGCGTGCAGGGCGCGGGCGTTGCGCAGCAGGTGGAAGACGTAGTCGGTGATGCCGGCCGAGCTGTCCAGGCCGAAGCGCCGGCTGTTCAGTGCGTTCTGCGTGTAGACGATGTCGCGCAGGGCGCTGAACAGCATCTCGCGGGTGCTGGCGATCATCTCGCCGTCGACGAAGGCGTCGGCCGGCGCGTTGAACAGCTCCAGGCGCACGCCACGGTCCTGCTGGTGGATTTCCAGTTCGAAGTCGCGGTAGGCGTCGAGGATGTGCTTGGCGTTGTCGATCTGCGTGCCGGTGTTGAGGATGGCCAGGGCACACTGGCGGAAGAGCTTGTAGGTACTGCCCGAGCCCGCTTCGCTGAGCTGGTGGACTTCACGCTGGGAGAGGGTTTCGAGGCTGCCCTTGGGGCTAACCGAGGCATTGTTTACCGGTCTTGGGGACATGCTGTATTCCATGACTTAGGACGCCGGGCGCCTGGGCGCGGGGCCTCCGGAAAATCGGTGCGGCCGCCCATCGGCCGTCATTGCCAGGTGCGGCGCGGCGGGGATTGTCCGGCCCGCGCGCTGCTCCTGAGTCTCTGACAAGCGAATGGCGGAAACTGCTTCCGCAATCGACGCATCCCGCGCCGACGCAGGGTTGAGTATGACCGCTCCGGTGTCGTTCTGATGACCGCCGGGAAAGAAAAACCCCGCCAGGGAGACGGGGTTTCTCGAAGAGTGCGCGGGGGGAATGATCGAAGGATCAGTCCTTGCGCTGCGGCGAAAGCAGCTCGATCTTGTAGCCAGAGCTACCCCAAAGCATCCAGGGATATGGACATCAAAAAAGGCAGCTTTTTCAGAGGGTTAACCGTTTGCCCGCTGTCCATAGAAATTAGCAGACATGGACAAGGACAAGGACAAGGAAAACAGCTAACGACCTATCTCCCGTAGCTCATCCCGGATTCGAACCAGAACCACATCGGTGTCAGAGTTCTCTTCAAGGGCAAGGTACCCGGCCAGGGGTTCTACCCCGTTAGCACGGACACTTTCGAGTAAGCTCACGCCGAGCTGAAGGAGTGTTCATGTCCAAGCGCAAGAAATACAGCCCCGAGTTCAAGCGGGAGGCCGTCGAGCTGGCCCGTTGCTCAGAAACCAGTTGCCGCCAAATCGCACAAGAGATCGGGGTGGCCCCGAGTCTGTTAAACCGTTGGGTTCGAGAAGCGCAGCCTGGTGCAGAAAAGGCCTTTCCTGGCACGGGTAGCCCGCGAGACGAAGAGCTTGCCCGCCTCAAGCGTGAGCTGGCCCGAGTGACCAAGGAGCGTGATTTTTTAAGAAACGCGGCAGCGTACTTTGCCAAGGAGTCATCGAGCGGTACACGGTGATCCAGCGCTGCCGCAACGAGTACCCGGTACGACTGATGTGCCGTTGCCTGAAGGTTTCTGCCAGTGGCTATTACGCCTGGCAGGATCGCGAGCCAAGCCCACGTGCTCAAGAGAATGCGCGCTTGGTGAAGCGCATTCGCGAGATCCATGAAGACAGCCGTGGCGTGATCGGAGCGCCGCGTATGCACGAAGACCTATGCGATGAAGGCGAAACCATCAGTCTGAATCGCGTCGCCCGCCTGATGGCGGCAGAACGCATTCAAGGTTGGCCTCGCCGGAAGAGGCGTGGCTTGGGTCAAGTGGCTTCTGGTCGTCCGGCAGGCGTGAGAAACCTGCTGGAGCGCGACTTCACCGCCCTGGAGCCGGAGCGCAAGTGGGTCACGGACATCACGGAAATTGCCACTCTGGAGGGCAAGCTGTTTTTGTGCGTGGTGCTCGACCTATACAGCAAGCTGGTGATTGGCTGGTCGATGCATCACCGCCAGGATAGGCAGATGGTGATCCGAGCCGTGGAGATGGCGATCTGGCAGCGCCAAGGTGATTGGTCAGTGATCCTGCATTCGGATCGCGGCAGCCAATTTACCAGTGCGGACTACCAGCGCTTTCTGAGTCGCAATACGCTGATTTGCAGCATGAGTGCAGTGGGACATTGTGGCGATAACGCGGCCTGTGAGGGATTCTTCGGCCAACTGAAACGAGAGCGTGTTGTCCGGCAATCGTACCGAACTCGCGATGAGGCACGGGCGGATCTCTTCGACTACATCGAGCGGTTCCATAACCCACGGATGCGTCGTAGAGTCGCCCGGCAAGATTTGAAGTTTTCAGCCCTTTTCAAACCGTCCGTGAAAATGGGGTAGAACCCTGCGAGGCTTAAAGTTCAAAGCCAGAACAAAAAATCTCCTTTGCGATAGTCTCATTTCTCATCGTCGACCAGTGGCGTGCTCCAGATCACTAGCTCAAGGGCCGCAGCGATCTGAATACGGTGATCAGCAAGCGGCACAGGCAGCAGGTCCTGAGCGCGCTCCAACCGACGCAGCAAGGTGTTGCGATGTGTGCCAAGTACTTCAGCGGTCTGAGTGATGTTGCAGCCATTGGCCAGGAAGGCGTGCAACGAATGCTGGAGGCCCCTGGGTTCCGTGGCCAACCGCCCCAGCGTGCTCAAGACGAATTGCCTGGCGGCGCGCAGGTCCTGGGTCATCAGCGAAACCATCCTGACTTGATCGACCGTGGCGACGGAGGGAGCACCCGCCAGGCGCCCCATCAAGCGCTGGGTGGTTAGGGCCTCCAGGTGTGAGCGACGGAAGCCATTCACCCCCATTGCCTGGGAGCCGATTGCCGCGCGTGCTTTTGGAAACTGTTGAGCGACACCTTGCAGCGCGTTCAGGTCCAGCGGCTTTGCCGCACTCATCCAGACCCATAGCGTTGCCGGGCCTGCGAACACGATCAGCGGCGCTGCCGTGCCGGTAAGCTGTGCCAAAGCGCGTGCCATACCCTCCAGAGGTTGGATATCTGCATCGGCGATTTCGCTCCAGATGAGGCAAGCGTGGTGCTTCTGGAAAAGGCTGTAACCGAGTCGCCTGCCGAACTGTTCGGTGTCTACATCTCGGCCAGTGAGCAGGCGACTGACCAGCGGCCGCTTATCGATAGGGTCGTCATGGGGCTGGGCGTTCTTTTCTTCCAGGATAATCTGGGTCACAACCCGCATGTTGCCGTCGATGAACTCCGAGATGGAGCGCGACGAGACCTCCAGGAACTCCTCGAGCACCACTGGGTCCTGCGTCAGACTGAATGCCATCTTCATCCACAACTCCCACGCGGTGTTCTGGGTAGACCTAGCGACATTCATCAACAACTCGGACAGCCCTCTACGGGCAAGCTCCTTGGCAGTGTCCACCATGTCGGCTGCCACGTAAGGTTCCACCGGTTCCCCTGGACGCTGCAGGTTGGAATGCGCCCAATGCAGCAACTCTGCGCGATTGGCGCGCCGACACGCCGCGAGGATGACCGGGTCCTCCAACAGCTCTGCATCTTCTGGTGACGAGAAAAGCGACTGGTTCAGGCGCTCGATCCACTCGGGCGGCAGCGTCTGAGCGATCTCGGCGCCTTTACGCATGAGCTCACGAACGGTTTCAGAGGGGCGTGGCCAGGGGGACGGAGTGCTGGTCATGGGCAGTACAAATCACTCAAAAATACCGAGGAGAAAGGTGCAGTTTGTACCTTGGCGACAGGCAGGGTGAAACCTAGCATGACCTCACTGCCTGAGCAAAAAACACAAGGAAGCACCGTGACGCTCCATGTCCCTTTTTTGGGTTTAGCGCAGTGGCAAGCAGGTCCGTTATTGACGCCCGGAGGTCGGGCAACCATCCGCCTGCGCATCCGTTCCTCTCTATCTGGAGTGTTTTCAATGCTAGCCTCTCGCGATTCCTTGCCAGGTCTACCCTTCGTAACTCGATCGAATTCAGCAGAAGAAATTGCGCTGCTGAGCGACCAGGCGGGTGCGGTCATCATCCGTAACTTCCTGACCCCTGAACAAGTCAGGCGGATCAACGACGAACTCGAAGCACCGCTTGCCGCGCTCGATGCAGGCTCCAAGCACGAACACGCATTGGTTGCCGAGTTTCATGGTCATCAAACCAAGAGGCTCACCAACCTCGTTACCCACAGCAAGACCTTTCGTGAGGAAGTCCTGGATGACGACCTCTTTCACGAACTGGGACGCGTGCTCTATGAGCCGGAGTGCGGTGACTGGTGGCTGACCACGGCTCAACTGATCGAGATCGGCCCCGGCAACAAAGCCCAAATGCTGCATCGGGACATGGCGCAGTACCAACCGTTCGTTGCCATGAACAAGCATGCACCACGCGCCATCACCAACCTGATGCTGGCACTCACGGACTTCACCGAGGAAAACGGCGCGACCCGCTTGATTCCAGGGAGCCAGGACTGGGATGACTTCGAAGAAGTGGGAACGCCGGAGATGACGATCCCCGCCCTATTGAACGCCGGGGATGCCGTACTGTTCGGTGGGAAGGTCGTTCATGGCGGCGGAGCCAACGTAACAACCGACTACTACCGTCGCGGCCTGACGATCCCGATGCAGGCCTCGATCATCACGCCTGAAGAAGCCTATCCGCTGATCGTGCCTCTTGAGGTCGTAAGGACCTTGTCCCCCCGAGTGCAGAAGATTCTCGGTTTCCGCTCTCAGTACCCCAATGGCAGCCCCGGCCTGTGGCAGCACAACTACGCGGACCTGGCGGATTATCTACAGCTCTAGACGCCTCCAACGCAAGGAAAGAGGCTAGGCATCGGATTGCGATGCCTGGCCTTTCGGCAACCAGCCGGTGAACACTTCACTCCTGATAGGCAACAACCCCGAGACGTGAAAACAGTACAGGGGCACCTTCAGTGTCGAACAATGCCGCTGTCAGCGAAAGACCGTCTGCCGGCTGCTTTTCCTGGAAGCTGTGCCCACTGTCACGACGACTCGACAACCATCTACCGCTACGGAGGTAACGGAGCCCTCGCGTTGTGTCAGCAATCTGCGGAAGCTCTTGCCACCTGATTGCCCAAGCGTGCCCGTACCTGCTGTCCACCCAGGTCAAAGCCCTTGCTCACCCAGAGATCCAGCAGGCGAGCCTTGAGTGCAAGGTCGTCGCAGGCGTCGTCGCTGAGCCCATTGCTGCCGACACTTTCAGGCGTGTTGAACGACAAGGTACCCGTAATATCAGTGACGAAGTCGCGAATCCAGCTGCCCCGCGCCATGGCGGTTACGTCTTCCGGCATCTTCAGCAACAGCCCTTGAGTGCCCTTGAGGTAGTTGGGGAAGAGGTCGCCGCGGGCGTAGTTCAGGTCACCCTGATCAGCCACACCTGAGCTTTGCGCCAGGCAGCCGGAGGGTACATTGTACCCGGTCGGGCCCTGGTTGATGAGATTGAAACCGCGCGACTCCGTACGCAGGCCCATGCCAGCGGCGATCGGCGATCGTGGAGTCGAACGAACCGTGAAGGGTTTCGGTTTCGAAGGTGAACCCCATAGCCAATGGAGTTGCGCACACAATGGCAAGGCCTGACGCTTTCGTAATTGTTCTTTTCATGCTGGCTCTCGGACTGACATCTTTTAGCGCTCGCTGATAGCTCGCAGGTTGTCGGAGGTGAAGAAGTCGCGTTTCAGTCGAGGGTTGCCGCTGTCTTCGGTGAGCTAGCGGATGTCGCTCTTGCCCGCGCCGATCGTGGTCATGTCAAAGAGATAACGGTTGTCGACCAGGTGGTACCTGTCTTGTTTTGTCATTGTTCTGTCCAGGAAGCCTGGCCAACCGGCTCGGCCTGCCGGATGCCAGCCACCACAGCGCCCTTTTCTCCCGCGACCGCAGTTTGGCATTACCCGCTCGGCGCCGTCATAATCATCAAGCATGGTCATGTGATCAAGTCTTTTGATTTTTCCCACTCGAGGATAGCATTCGTCACCGCCGGCCCCGGCGGCTGGCGGCAACGCCGAAAGAGGAGAACGCTGAATGGCTCGGATAGGCGCAGAAGAGCGCAGACAGGATTTTATTGAAGCGACCATCAAGGTGATCGCGGAACACGGCATCGCCAATGCCACGACGCGACGCATCGCGGCGGCGGCGGATTCGCCGCTGGCCTCGCTGCATTACGTCTTTCACACCAAGGAGGACTTGTTCTATGCGGTCTACGAATCCTTGATCAACTTGCCGCAGCAGTCCTTGGGACAAGCTCCGGCAGGCGCCACCCCCGCGGAATCGGTAGGGGAAATGCTGCGCCAACTGGTCAAGTGGTTCATCGCGCACCCCGAACGGGCCATCACACAGTTCGAACTCTTCTTCTGGAACCTGCGTAACGACCCGGAAATGGCAGCGAAGATCTACGCCGTTTCCATCGAGGCGACCCAGCAGGCCATACAGAAAGCCACGGCCGATGCGCTGGATCAAACTGCACTGACCACCGTCAGCCGGCTGCTCATCAACCTCTTCGATGGCTTGCTGCTTTCATGGACGGCCCACTGCGACCCCGAGCGCATCAAGACCGAGACCGAGACCGCCTGCAAGGCGGTGGAGCTGCTAGTGGCCAGCTACTGAGACGCCATCCGGATGCGCCGTGCTTCCGTGTGACACGGCAATCCGGGGATCTATCTGGACTACAGACAAGCTGACTGGCGCATCTTGACGCACCGACCACTACCATGACGACCCGAAGTCCTGAAAGCGTCTGGCGCTAGTTCCCCCCTCCCAAGCCACACAGCCAGATAGCCCCCTAGCCCCTCCCCTTGATCACGACGCCAGCGATAGCAGGTCGATTCGGCGCCTTCACGACTGAACTGTTCAAATCGCCCCAAAAAAATAATTTCGCTGTGCATTTTGCATCTTGTCCCGGCCAATCGGCCGTCTCATCATGATCAAACGATCAAGTCAAAAGATCAGTCTCTATAACACAACAATAGGAGGCCATATGTCCTCGCACACTGCTCTTCCGGTTGAGCCACTCGATATTCTGATCATGGGAGCCGGTGTGTCTGGCATCGGTGCGGCCGCCTATCTGCGACGCCATCAGCCCAACAAGACCTTCGCGATTCTCGAGTCCCGTGAGCGAATGGGCGGCACCTGGGACCTGTTCCGCTATCCCGGCATTCGCTCCGACTCCGATCTGTACACCTTCGGCTTTGATTTCAAGCCCTGGACCAAGGCGAAGTCCCTGGCGGACGCCGCAGACATTCTCGAGTACCTGCGCGAGGCCATCGACGAGTATGAACTGGAGTCCCTCATCCAATACAAGCAGACGGTCATCTCGGCGAATTGGCAAACGGACAAAGGCCTGTGGGCGGTGCTGGTAGACGATGGCCACACGGCGCAGCTCCGCACTATCGAATGCCGCTGGCTGTTCAGCGCGGGCGGATACTACCGGTACGACCAGGGGTTCAGCCCCCGCTTCGAGGGAACTGAACGGTTCAAGGGACTGATCGTCCATCCGCAACACTGGCCGGAAAACCTGGACTACGCGGGCAAGCGTGTCGTCGTCATCGGCAGCGGCGCGACGGCCGTGACCCTGATCCCGGCCATGGCGGACAAGGTCTCCAGCATCACCATGCTGCAGCGCACGCCTTCCTACATCATCAACCAGCCCGCCAATGATGCGGTCGCGGCGTTTTTCCGCAGGGTCCTGCCCGAGCAAGCCGCCTACTCCCTGACGCGCTACAAGAATGCCAGGATCACCCTGGCCTTCTGGGCCTTCTGTCAGCGCTTCCCCAAGCTTTCCCGCAAGCTGCTCCTGTGGCTGACCCGCAAGGAGCTGCCGAAAGACTACCCGGTCGACGTCCATTTCAATCCGCCCTACAACCCCTGGGACCAGCGTTTGTGTACGGTTCCCGAAGGCGATCTGTTCAAGGCGATCAGCGCGGGCAAGGCCGACATCGTCACCGACCATATCGAGCGCTTCACTGAGTCCGGCCTGTTGCTGAAGTCCGGCAAGACGCTGGAAGCCGACATCGTGATCACCGCCACAGGGCTGAACATGCAGATGTTCGGGGGCATCAGCCTGTACAAGGACGACAAGCCCGTCGTGCTGAGCGAAACCCTCGCCTACAAGGGCACCATGCTTTCCGGCGTACCCAACTTCGCCTTCGCCGTGGGCTACACCAACTCCTCCTGGACCTTGAAGGTGTGCCTGCTGTGCGACCACTTCTGTCGTTTGCTGGGCTTCATGGACAGCCACGGCTACGACGTCTGCGAACCCACGGCCCCGGACGGGATCGAGACCCGCCCGCTGCTGGATTTCGGAGCAGGCTACGTGCAACGCGCACTGGACAGCATGCCGCGCCAGGGGCCGAGCGAGCCTTGGGTGATGTCGATGGACTACTTCCGCGACGTCAAACTCCTGCGCCGCGGCACAGTGGCTGACGAGTGCCTCGCGTTCACCTCCGTACCCAAAGCGCCGTTGCGCGCAAAGGTTGAGCTGCAACGAGGTAGCCGCGGATGAGTTCCGATCACTTCTGCGAACTGCCTGGCGAGCGCAGGATCTGCTATCGCAGCCACGGCCACGAAGACGCACCAGCGGTGCTGCTCATCGTCGGCCTGGGGCTGCAGTTGACCTACTGGCCGCACTCGCTCATAGCCGGATTGGTCGAGCGGGGATTGCGCGTCATCACCCTGGACAACCGGGATTCGGGCAGATCCTTCTTTACCGAAGTGACACCGCCCTCGGTCATGCAGCAGTTCTTCCGCAAGCGGACCCCGGGCTATGACCTGGGGGACATGGCCGACGACGTAATTGCCCTCATGGATGGCCTGAGGCTGGAGGCGGCGCATGCCGTGGGCATGTCGATGGGCGGCATGATCGCCCAGACGCTCGCAGCGCGTTACCCCAAGCGCATCAGGACCCTCACATCCATCTTCTCCACGACCGGTTCACTGCGCGTAGGCCAGCCCGCGCTCAAGGCCATCCTAAAACTCCTGCGCCGCCCTCCGCGCAATCAGCAGGAAAGCGTTCGAGACTACCTGGACATCATGCGTGTGATCGGCTCGACGCTCGAGTGGGACGAGCAGGGGATGCGCGACTACGCCACGCAAGCCTGGGAGCGAGGTGGCGGCGAAGCGAGCAACCTGGGCACGGCCAGGCAGATCGGCGCAATCATCAACTCGGGTGACCGCACCCAGGAACTCCAGCGCATCCGTTGCCGCACGCTGGTCATTCATGGGGACAAGGACCTCATGGTCGCCACCAACGGAGGCTTCGCCACCGCTGCGGCGATACCCGGCGCGAACCTGGTGCTGCTGCCCGGGATGGGCCATGACCTCCCGGGCTGCCTGTCAGGCACGTTGCTGTCGCTGCTGTCGGGGCACCTGCGCTAATACCAATTTCCTTTAGGGGCGTGCAGCTTGCCGCCCCTTTTTTTATTCAACCGGAGGCTTCTCGCAGCACCTTTGCAGGACACAGAACAACAAGATTCGGGCTTGTTGAAACCGTCAAGCCGTATTCCAAGCGCCCCAGCCGTCAAGACGAACTCGCGCGGGTGCTCCTCCACTGCCCTTTCGACAATCACAACAATCAAGCAAGAGGTATGTATGGAATTCAAGTTCTTACTCCCCAGCAAAGTCGTCATGGAGCCCGGGCTGCGCCAGCGCACCGGTGAACATCTCCTGGCACTTGGCCTGAGCCGCATCCTGATCGTGACCGATCCCGGGGTGAAGGCAGCTGGCCTGCTGGACAGCGTCTACACCAGCCTGGAGAAGGCAGGCATCGCCTTCGAGGAAGTGGCGGATATCAAGGCCAACCCTCGCAGCGAAGACATCAACCAGACGGCGCAGCGGTACCGGGGCACAGGCATCGACGGCCTGCTGGCCGTGGGCGGCGGCAGCGCGATGGATGCAGCCAAGGCCATCAGCGTGCTGCTCACTCATGACGGCCGCATCGAAGACTACGAAGGATCATTCACGCTCTCGCGTGCCATACCACCTATCGTCGCCATTCCGACCACGGCGGGCACCGGCAGCGAGGTGACCTGCTTTTCGGTGATCACCGACACTGCCCGTCATTTCAAGATGAGCGTCCATGATTACCGGGTCGGACCGGTACTGGCTCTGCTTGACTCCCGTATCCTCGACACACTGCCCGCGTCAATTGCCGCCGCGACCGGCATGGATGCTCTTACCCACGCGATCGAGGCCTACACCTGCCGTGTCTCGAACCCGATCAGCGACGGCCTGGCGCTGCATGCCATCCGCCTGATCAGCCAGCACCTCAAATCCGCCGTGCAAGAGCCGGACAACCGGGAAGCCCGGGAGCAGATGCTGGTGGCGAGCCTGATCGCCGGCATGGCATTCGGTAACGCGGACGTCGGCAGCGTGCACTGCATTTCCGAAGCGATCGGCGGCATGTACGACACGCCGCACGGCGTGGGCAATGCGATCTTCCTGCCCTTCGTATTCGACCACAACCGTGACGCCGATATCGTCCGCCATGCCCAGGTGGCCTATGCGCTGGGGATCGATCCCACGCTTTCGCCGGTCGATGCCGCCGAGGCAGCGGTCGGCCATCTGTTCCAGATGAGCAAGGACCTGGGGATCCCCTGCTTCGCCGACGTCAGAGGCGTGCGCGAGGAAGACTTCCTGACCCTGGCGGAGAACTCCAAGCAGAACTTCTCGGACGCCAGCAATGCCAAGTCGATGTCCGTGCAGGCCTACCACGACATCATCACCACCGCTTACCACTTCGTCGCATGAGGGGTGCCGGTCATGAATCAGTCAAACCCCGGCGCCTCGTTGAGACGCACCCTGGGCCCGTTTTCCGTGCTGCTGTTCGGCTTGGCATTTCTAGCCCCGCTTATCGTCTTCGGCACCTACGGCGTGATCTCGCAGGCAAGCGGGAACACCACGGCGATGGCCTATCTGGTCGCGGCGACCGGCGTGGTGTTCACGGCGTTCAGCTATGGCCGATTGGTGAAGGTTTTCCCGGTGGCCGGCTCGGCCTACACCTATACCCGCAAGATGCTGAATGCCAATCTCGGCTTCATGGTGGGTTGGGCCGCCCTGCTCGATTACTTCTTCATCCCGATGCTGATCTGGCTGCTCGGCGCCAGCTACCTCAACATGGCGTTTCCAGAGGTACCCCAGTGGGTGTGGATCACCGGGTTCATCCTCTCCACCTCCTTGCTCAATGTCCTCGGCATCCAGGTCGCCAACCGCTTCAACCTGCTGCTGATGGCGGTGCAGCTCGCCATCATCGCCGTGTTCATCGGCCTGTGCGTGCACTACATCGTGGTGGCCAACGGTCCCGGCGGGCTGCTGTCGGCCAGGCCGTTCTTCGACCCGAACGTGCCCTTCGCCACCACCATGGCCGGCGCCGCCATTGCCGCATACTCGTTCCTGGGCTTTGACGCGCTGTCCACGCTGAGCGAGGAGACCCGCGACCCGGGCCGGACGCTGCCGCGCGCCATCGTGCTGGTCGCGTTGATCGGCGGCACGATCTACGTCGGCTCCTCTTACTTCATGTACCTGGCGCACCCCTCCCCCACCTTCGAGCAGGTGGATGGGGCAGCCTTCGAGATTGCCCGGATGATCGGCGGCGACCTGTTCTTCGCCGTGGTCCTGGCGGGGATCATCGTCGCGCACTTCGCGGCGGGGATGTCCTTCCAGGCCAGCGTCGGCCGGCTGCTCTACGCCCTCGGCCGGGACAACCAACTGCCCCGCAAGCTGTTCGGCGTCCTGCATCCGCGTTTCAAGACTCCGGCCTTCAACATCCTGCTCTGCGGCGTTTTCGGCACCGCCGGTTTTGGCTTGACCATCGCCACCGCGACGTCACTGGTCAACTTCGGCGCTTTTCTCGCCTTCACCGCCGTCAACCTGTGCGCGTTACGGCTCACCTTCGATGCACGCACCAAGGATGGCGCCGGCCTGCTGCTCGGCGTGCTCTTCCCCTTCATCGGCCTGATCACAGCCGGGTGGATGCTGGTCAGCCTGGATAAGGACGCGCTGATCATGGGCTGTGGCTGGCTCGCCCTGGGGGCGGTTTATCTCGCCTGCCGAACCAGTTTCTTCCGCCACCCGGTACCTGACGCGCTGGTGTAGCGACCGCTTTCCAATCGACCCCCTGACGACAACCCCAAGGCAAGCCCCTGGCCTTGCCGTTCAATGGCGAGAATCGACATGCAAACAAAACTCCTGATCAATGGCGCCCTCGTGGCCGGCGAAGGCGAAAGCCTGGCCGTGTACAACCCCTCTTTGGGCAGCGTTCTGGTGCAGACCACCGAGGCCAGCAGTGCCCAGGTCCAGGCCGCGGTGCAGAGCGCGGATGCGGCCTTCGACGCCTGGTCGCAAACGCCGCCCAAGGACCGCGCGGCACTGCTGCTCACCCTCGCCGACAGCATCGATGCACAGGCACCGGTGTTCGCCCGCCTGGAAGCGGACAACTGTGGCAAGCCCTACAGTGCCGTGCTGCAGGACGAACTGCCGGCCGTGTCGGACGTGTTCCGCTTCTTTGCCGGTGCCGTCCGCTGCCTGCAGGGCTCGGCGGCGGGCGAGTACCTGCCGGGGCACACCTCGATGATCCGTCGCGACCCTGTGGGCGTCGTCGCGTCCATCGCGCCCTGGAACTACCCCTTGCTGATGGCGGCCTGGAAGCTCGGCCCGGCACTGGCCGGCGGTAACACCGTGGTCCTGAAGCCCTCCGAGCACACCCCGATGAGCACCCTGAAGCTGGGGGAACTGCTCGCCGAGATCTTCCCTGCCGGCGTGGTCAACATCGTCCATGGCCGTGGCGCCACCGTGGGTGAACCCCTCACCAGCCACGCCCGGGTCCGCATGGTGTCGCTGACCGGCTCCGTGCGCACCGGCAGCCGGATCATCGAAGGCACGGCCGACAGCGTTAAACGTATGCACATGGAGCTGGGTGGCAAGGCGCCGGTGCTGATCTTCGACGATGCCGACATCGACGCCGCCGTCGAAGGCATCCGCGCCTTCGGTTTCTACAACGCCGGCCAGGACTGCACCGCCGCGTGCCGCCTCTATGTGCAAAAGTCGGTCTACCCGGAGTTCGTTCGCAAGCTCGGCGATGCGGTGTCCAGCATCAAGTGCGGGCTCCAGGACGATCCGTCGACCGAGATGGGCCCGCTGATCACCCAGGAGCACCTGGAACGCGTCGAGGGCTTCGTCAACCGCGCCAGGGAGCTCCCGCATATCGAGGTGGTCACCGGTGGCAAACGGGCGACGGGGAACGGGTTCTTCTTCGAACCCACCGTCCTGGCCGGCGCCACGCAGGAGGATGAAGTGGTGTGCCGTGAAATCTTCGGCCCGGTGGTCACGGTTACGTCGTTCGAGGACGAAGCCCAGGCCCTGGCGTATGCCAATGCCTCCGACTACGGCCTGGCCTCGTCGGTGTGGACGGCCGATGTGGGGCGCGCCCATCGCCTCGCCGCCCGCCTGCAGTACGGCTGCACCTGGGTCAATACCCACTTCATGCTGGTGAGCGAGATGCCCCACGGCGGGGTGAAGCTGTCCGGGTACGGCAAGGACCTGTCCATGTATGCCCTCGAAGACTACACGGTGGTGCGCCACGTGATGTTCAAGCACTGAAGGCCCCCAAGACAAAGCTTCCCCACTATCTCCAAGAGGTTATGCATGAACAATATCGAGACGTTCGAGAGGCTCGAGTCCAACGTGCGGATGTACTGCCGTGACCTGCCGCTGGTATTCGATACCGCCCAGGGCAGCACGATCCGCGGCGAGGATGGCCGCGAATACCTGGACTTCTTCGCCGGCGCCGGCGCCCTGAACTACGGCCACAACGACCCGCGCATGCGCGATGCCCTGATCGCGTACCTGTCGTCCAACGGCGTGACCCACGCCCTCGACCTGCACACCACCACCAAGCGCCAGTTCCTGGAGTCGATCGAGCGTGACCTGTTCAAGCCGCGCGGCTGGGACTACAAGGTTCAGTTCACCGGCCCGACCGGTGCCGATGCCGTCGAGGCAGCGCTGAAGCTGGCGCGCAAAGCCACGGGGCGCACCAAGGTCGTCTCGTTCTATGGCGCCTACCACGGCATGACGGCCGGCGCGCTGGCCGTCACCGGCAACCGCACTCGCCGAGGTCCCGGGCTGTCCAGCGACGTGGTGTTCGTGCCGTACGAAGACAGCCCCTACGGCGCGTTCGACAGCATCGGCTTCCTCGAACGCCTGGCCAACGACCCGGGCAGCGGCTCGGAAATCCCCGCTGCCGTGATCGTGGAATCCGTGCAGATCCAGGCGGGCGTCTACCCGGCCTCCAACGCCTGGTTGCAGCGGCTGCGCAAGTGGACCACCGATCACGGCGTGCTGCTCATCTGCGATGAGATCCAGGCGGGCTGCGGCCGCACTGGCGACTTCTTCGGCTTCGAGCGCTCCGGGATCGTGCCGGACCTGATCACCTGTGCGAAATCGATCGGCGGCTTCGGGCTGCCGATGGCGATCGTGTTGATTCGCGCTGAACTGGATGTGTGGCAACCCGGCGACCACATCGGCACCTTCCGTGGCAACCAGCTGGCGTTCCTGACGGCCCAGATCGCGCTCGGTTACTGGCGCGACGAGCCGTTCCTGAAGCGGCTCGCCGACAACTGCGCGGCCATGGAACGCGCGGTCGCCGGCTACGCCGAGATTCCAGGCGTAGCGTCCGCGCGCTGCCGCGGCATGATCGCCGGTATCGACTTCGGCCGCGGCAAAGTGGCCTTCGCCAAGGATGCCCAGCAGCGTGTGCTGCAGGCAGGCGTGCTGGTCGACCGCTGCGGCCCGAACGGCGAAATCATCAAGCTGATGCCACCGGTGAACACCCCCACCGACCAGCTCGAACAGGGCCTCAAGGCGTTCGGCGAGTCGGTCGCGGCAGCGCTGAGCCAGTAACGGCACAAGCCTGCGTGCGGCCTGTACCGATACAGGCCGCACGCAGCCCATCGCATGCAGCAGACAATCCGTCCGTGGCAGGAAATCACGCCAATGACCAACGTCAATTCGATCGTGCAGAACGATCTGTCTTCGCTGATCCACCCCTACACCAACCTGGCGCAACACCGTGAGACAGGCCCTTTCGTGATCACCGGCGGGGACGGCGTGCGGGTCTTCGATGACCAGGGCAACGCCTATATCGAAGCCATGTCGGGCTTGTGGAGCGTTGCCCTGGGCTTCAGTGAACAGCGGCTGGTCAACGCCGCCATCGAGCAGTTCAAACAGCTGCCCTACTATCACAGCTTCAGCCACAAGACCAGCGCACCGGCGGCGGCGCTCGCCGCCAAACTGGCCGAGCTGGCGCCCGGCGATCTCAATCATGTGTTCTTCACCAACTCGGGGTCCGAGGCCAACGATTCGATGGTGAAGATGGTCTGGTACATGAACAACGCGCTGGGCAAACCGCACAAGAAGAAGTTCATCTCCCGTCAGCAGGCGTACCACGGCACTACAGTGGCCTCCGCCAGCCTGACCGGCATCCCGTCGATTCATCGCGACTTCGATCTGCCGGCCATCCCGGTTCATCACCTGACCTGCCCGAACGCCTACCGATTTGCCCGGCCCGGAGAAACGGAAGAGGCCTTTTCGGCGCGCCTAGCAGATGAGCTGGAGCGCTACATCCTGGCCGAGGGACCGGAAACCATCGCTGCCTTCATCGGCGAACCGGTGATCGCGGCGGGCGGCGTGATCCCTCCGCCACAGGGCTATTGGGCGGCGATCCAGGCGGTGTGCAAACGCTACGACATCCTCGTGGTGGTCGACGAAATCGTCACCGGCTTCGGCAGGCTCGGCACGATGTTCGGCTCCCAGCTGTACGGCATCCAGCCCGACATCCTGGTGCTCTCCAAACAGCTCACCTCCTCCTATCAACCCCTGGCGGCCCTGGTGGTTTCCGACGCCATTCACGACGTGCTGGTCAACCAGAGCCAGCGCCTGGGTGCCTTCGCCCATGGGCTGACCTGTACGGGCCATCCCGTCGCCACCGCTGTCGCACTGGAAAACATCCGCATCATCGAAGAGCGCGACCTGGTGGGCCATGTCCAGCGCCTGGCCCCTGAATTCCAGCGCCGCCTGCGCGCATTCGCCGACCACCCGCTGGTAGGCGATGTCCGGGGTGTCGGGCTGGTGGGCGCTATCGAGCTAGTGGCGAACAAGGCCACCGGCCAACCGTTCGCCCAGCCCGGTGTGTTGGGAGGCTACCTGTTCAAACAGGCACACAAGCACGGGCTGATCATTCGCGCCATCTACGACACGATCGCCTTCTGCCCGCCATTGATCACCACGCAAGACGACCTCGAAGCGATCTTCAGTGCATTTGATCGGGCGCTGGCTGACGCGACGGACTGGGCCCGGTCACAGAACCTTCTGTAAACAAAAACAAGAACCTGGAGTGTTGAATCATGCATAACCCCGTTGATACCTGTTCAGGCTTTGACGTATCCGTCGTGGGGCTTGGGGCCATGGGCACGATCATGGCGCAAGTGCTGCTCAAGCAAGGCAAACGCGTAGCGGTCTGGAATCGCTCCCCCGACAAGGCGCAGGTGCTCGTGGCTGCCGGCGCCCACCTCTGCGACAGTGCGCACGCCGCGCTGGCGGCGAGCCCGGTCACCATCCTGGTGCTTCTGGACAACGCGGCGGTACTCGAGGTCCTGCAATCTGCCGAGGTGAACCTTGCACTGGCCAACCGCACGATCGTCAATTACACCACCGAGTCCCAGGAAGAGAGCATGGTGCTTCAGGCGCTCGTCAACCGTGCGGGCGGGCACTACGTCAAGGGCATGATCGTGGCCTACCCGCGCAACGTCGGCCACGCGGAAAGCTACTGCATCCATACCGGCGAACGGGAAGCCTTCGAGCAGCATCGCGCACTGCTGCACGTGCTGGCGGGCCATACCCTGTTCCTGCCCTGGGAGGAAACGTACGCGTTCGCCGCCCTGCTGCATGCCCATTCGTTCGCCGCGATGGTGGCGTTCTACGAAACCGTGGGTACGAGCCAGGCATTTGGCATGCCCGTTGCCAAGATGGCCCGGCTGATTCTCGACACGTCGCGCTTCTTCGTCGCCGATGCACTCGAGGAAGCCGTGCGGCGCCTGGAGCAGCAGGACTTCGCGGGTGACCAGGCAAGGCTCGACGTACATGCCAGTGCCTTCGCAGAGATTGGCCAAGCCATGCAGGCAGCCGGTGCCTGGACGCCGGTGTTCGACGCCGTATGCCAAGTGGTTCAGCGTGCAACGTCGATGGGTTACGGCGACCAGGACATCGTGGCCACCACCCAGGCATTCGCGGCAGCGGCCCTCCCCTCGAAACCCGAGCGTTAGCCGGCGCTGACCCGCCCCGTCATCACGGGGCTTTCCAGGTCCGCTCCAGCCTCACAAAGGCCTATTTAATGGCGCGCTTTATCAAGTCTCCGCAGGCGCCAGGGACCAGACTCGACGGCAATTACAACAATAAGTCCGGAGGTTCCTATGCGTGCTTTTGCTTTTCTACTGGCAGGCCTGGTGCTCGCCCTGCTCCTGACGACCAACACCCCGAAGCCTTACGTAGAAAATCGCGCGGCCGTGCGCACAGGGCACCCGGTCGCGAGCATAGGCGATATCTTCCGCCACTATTGATGGGCGAGGCCCGGCGCTGGTTGCTCTCTGCGCAGGCCAGCTCCACCTACAGTCACGTGCGCCCTCGCCCCAGCAAATGCGGCTGGCGCTTGATACCCCGGCTCTTCTGCCAGTTCAACGGGCTCATGTGGAACCAGCGGTGGAAGGCGCGGCAAAATCCGCTGGCATCGGAATAGCCAAGCATCGTGGCCAGCTCGCCGATGTTGACCCAAGGCCTGGAAAGATACGCTTGCGCCATGCACTGCCGGACCTCATCCAGCAACTGCTGGAAAGCCAGGCCTTCGTGCTCCATGAGCTGACGCAACTCGTTCGGCGTCACCGCCATGACACTGGCCACCCTCTCCGCCGTAGCCCGCCCAGCGGGCAGCAGTTGATGTAACAACTGCTTGATCTGGTCGGACAGGTTGTGGCTGGAGAGCGGCTCCAGGCGCTGCATTCTCCTGGCGACCACCTGGTGCAACGCCTCGTCGGAGGCGGCATTGGGCCGGACCAGGATCGACGGCTCGAACACCATGGCCAGGGAGTGCGCGCCAAAGGTTGGCACCATGCCCAGGGCTTGGGCATAAAGGGCCGTGTCGGTGCTGGCCGAGTGCCTCAGCAACACGGCGCTGGGCAACCAGTGCTCCCCCACCAGCGCCCGCATCAATTGAATGCCCACCGCGCAGGCCAGCTCCTCGGCCTGGCGCACGCCGGGCACGTTCGACTGACGAACGCGATAGCTGAGGGTGACCCACCCGCCTTGATGGTCCAGCCCCTCCTCGGCGGCACCGTTGTAAAGAGCGTAGTGGTTGCGTAACTCCAGCAACACCTCCCCGACCGTGCACGTATTGCGCAGCAGGTAGAGCAGATCGCCAAAGACGCCCGGTGCCCGGAACAACCCATATTGCAGGCCGAACAGCGCATTCCCCGAATGCAGGCTGCAGGCCTCCAGCAAGGCGCAATATTGCTGGTAGGGGAAAAGGCCATCCTCGTGTTGCACGCTGTGGTTCGGCAAGCCGATGTGCCTGAGCATCTGCAAGGGATCGAGTCCCTGCGTCGCAGTGAACGCATGGAACCCGGTAAGGCTGATCGCCCGAACGAAACGAACGGTTGCCATGCGGGTCACGCCTCCGCGGATGGCGGTGGCGACGCGGGGCACGTGGCGTTCGGATCGAGCGCCGGCGCCTGGTGCAATTGGCGTTTCCATTGTTGCGGGCTGACGCCATGCCAGCGATTGAATGCCCTGGAGAACGCACCGAGCTGGGTGTATCCCAGCAAGTCCGCCACCTGCGTCAGGCTGACCGAGGCATCACGGATCAGGCGTGTAGCCATCGCCTGGCGCGTCTTGTCCAGCAGCGCCTGGAAACTCGTGCCCTATGTCAGCAGGTAGCACTATTGAAGGTCCGGCTCACGACTTCTGGTCAATGATGGGTGCATGGATTTTGGCGGGTGATGTGAAGCCTTTCCTCGGGATGATCCAGCAGACTCGATCGGCCTGGCGGCTGGCCAGAAGGGTGACCATGCGTCACCCTTCCGATCGGTCGCCGCATACCGAGCGACGACAGGCGCAGAAGCGCAGCTCGATCAGCCTGCGCGGTCTGCGCTTTCCGCTGCCTGTTGCCGAGCCCACTCGCGCAGGACGAACTTCTGGATCTTGCCGGTAGCGGTCTTGGGCAACTCTGCCAGCGTTACATGCCGTGGAGCCTTGAAATGCGCCAGGCGCTCGCGGCACCAGCGAATCAGATCGTCCCCCGTGGTCGTTGCCCGGGCATCGGCACACAGGGTGACGAAGGCCTGGGGGGTCTCACCCCAGCGCGCGTCCGGGCGCGCCACCACAGCGGCCTCGATCACCTCGGGGTGCTGATAGAGCACCTCCTCGATTTCCAGCGAGCTGATGTTCTCGCCTCCGGAAATGATGATGTCCTTGCTCCGGTCCTTGATTTCCACATAACCGTCCGGATGCAGCACGGCCAGGTCACCCGTGTGCAGCCAACCGTCGGCCAGGGCGCTGCGGGTCGCCTCCGGGTTATGCAGGTAGCCTTTCATCACCGTGTTGCCGCGCACCACCAGTTCGCCAAGGGTGGTTCCATCAGCGGGGACCGGCTGGCCGGTGTCGGCGTCCAGCACAGTGGCTTCCTCCAGCATCGGGTGGGCTACGCCCTGGCGGCTCATGAACCGGGCCCGGTCCTCCAGCGGCAACTCGTCGACGCCCGGCTGCCAAAGGCACAGGGTGCTGGGGCCGTAGCTTTCGGTCATGCCGTAGGCGTGGGTGATGCTGAAGCCGAGCGCCTCCATGGCGGCGATCACTGCGCTGGGTGGCGCAGCGCCGCCGGTAATGACCGATACCGGCCCACCGGGCGCACCGGCATGCTTGGCATGGATCAGCATCGACATCACCACCGGTGCGGCACTCAGGTGGGTCACGCCATGCACGGCGATCGCGGCGTGAATCGCTTCCGGCTGCACCTTGCGCAGGCAGACGTGGGTGCCACCCGACAGGGTCACGGCCCAGGTGTGGCTCCAGCCGTTGCAGTGAAACATCGGCAGGGTCCACAGATACACGCTGCGCGGCCCCAGCTGGAAGATCAGGGCACCAGCGCAGGCATTGAGGTAGGCGCCGCGGTGGTGCAGGACCACGCCCTTGGGATCACCGGTGGTCCCGGAGGTGTAGTTGATGGCGATGGATTGCCACTCGTTGCGCGGTGCGCTCAGCGGTCGGTTGACGTCGCCCTGGGCCAGGAAACGCTCGTAATCCAGATCAGCTACCGGGTCACCGCCCTCGGCCTGGGCATCGTTGATGCCCACCAGCAAGGGCGGCGTCTCCAGCATCGCCAGCGCCTGGTGGATCACGGCGCCGAACTCACGGTCGCAGATCAGTACCCTGGCTTCGCAGTGACGCAGGATGAACGCGATGCTGCGTGCCTCCAAGCGGATATTGATGCACACCAGGACCGCTCCGGCGCCGGGTACGCCGTAGTGCGCCTCCAGCATCTCGGGGATGTTCGGCGCCAGGATCGCCACCCGCTCGCCCGGCTGTACGCCGACCCGCTCGAGGGCGCTGGCCAGGGCACAACTGCGCTGGTGCAGCTGCTGGTAGCTGTAGCGACGGTCGCCATAGACCACCGCATCACGCTGCGGGTAGACCTGCGCAGCGCGCTTGAGGAACGACAGCGGCGACAGCGGCACATGGTTGGCCGCATTGGGGGCCAGTTCGTGTTCGAAGCTCGGCGTCATCATGCCAGGCACCTCGTCCATGGGCAGTCCAGGGGTTGCACGCACATATCCATCTCCTGTTTCTTGTTGTCTTGACCGCCCCTGCAGCCCGGTGAACACCGGCGCCGCAGGGCCAGTCACCGCGGCGCCTACAGGCTGCTGCACTGATGGCCGCCATCGACCACGATCTCGCTACCGCTCATGCCCCGTCCGGCGTCGCTGGCGAGCAGCAGCAAGGCACCGTCGAGGTCCGCCGGCTGGTTGAAACGCCGGCTGGGAATACGCGCACGCAACTTCTGCCCCGCTTCGCCGGCCAGGAACGCCTCGTTTAGGTCGGTCATCACATAGCCCGGCGCCAGGGCGTTCACCTGTATGCCGTGGCGCGCCAGCTCCAGGGCCATGGCCCGGGTCAGGTGAGCCAGGCCGGCCTTAGCCGCGAGATAGGGGCCAACGGCGCCGGCCACGCGGCTGGCGAGGATCGAGGTGACGTTGATCAGGCTGCCGCCCTTCCCCGCCGCAACCATGCGCCGGGCGCTTTCCTGGGCCACGGCCCAGGCGCCCTTGAGGTTGGTATCGAGCACGCGATCCCAGCTGTCATCGTCGCAGGCTAGCAAGGGTTGGCTATCGCTCACCCCGGCGTTGTTGACCAGCACATCCAGCGGGCCCGCGGCATCGAGCACCCGGCAGATATCCTCGCGGCAGGTCACATCGAGGGCGAAGGCACGGGCACGTCCTCCCGCCCCCTCGATGGCCTCCACCAGTTCCTGCAGCGGCGCCTGGCGCCGGGCAGTCACCACCACCTCGGCGCCCGCGGCGGCCAGGGTCATGGCGAAGTGTCGGCCCAGGCCACTGGAAGCGCCGGTAACCAGGGCGCGACGACCGGCGAGGGAGAACAGTCGAACCAGGTCGGGCTGCATCAGTGACTCCCCGGGCGCTGGCCGAGCAGCTTCTTCGCCAGGCTCATCCGGTGCACTTCGCTCGGACCGTCGTAGATGCGGAACGGGCGGATGTCACGGAAGATGCGCTCCACCACCGTGTCCCCGGTCACCCCGCGCCCGCCCAGCACCTGCATGCAGCGATCCACCACCCGCCACAGCGCCTCGGAGCTGATCACCTTGGCCATGCTCGAATCGACATTGCCCCGCTGGCCCTGGTCGAGCACCCAGGCGCAGTGCCAGACCGCCAGGCGCACCACATGCAGGTCCATCTGGTTGTCGGCCAGCATGAAGCCCACGCCCTGGTGCTCGCCCAGCGGCTTGCCGAAGGCGTCGCGAGTGCGCGCATAGTCGCAAGCGATGTCGTGGGCACGGCGCGCGGCACCGAGCCAGCGCATGCAATGGGTCAGGCGCGCAGGCGCAAGGCGCACCTGGGCGTAACGGAAGCCCTTGCCGATCTCACCCAGTACATCGCTCGCCGGCACCCGCAGGTTGTCGAAGCGCAGTTGGCCGTGACCGCCGGTGAAGCAGCGGTCCAATGAATCCAGCTGACGCTCGTGGACGATGCCCTCACGCTGCATGTCGGTGAGGAACATGGTCGCCGTGCCATCTTCCATGCACGCCATGACGATGGCGAAGTCGGCCCCCTCGGCGCCGGTGATCAGCCATTTGCGACCATTGATCACGTAGTCGTCACCGTCGCGGGTGGCGGTTGTGCGCAGCATCGACGGATCAGAGCCCGAGCCCGGCGCCGGCTCGGTCATGGCGAAGCACGAGCGGGCACGCCCCTGGACCAGAGGCCGCAGCCAGCGGTCCTTCTGCGCCTCGGTGGCGACCACGTCCATCAAGTGGATGTTGCCTTCGTCCGGGGCGTGGATGTTCAACGCCACCGGGCCCAGCGGCGAGTAGCCGGCCTCTTCGAAAACGATGGCCTTGGCCACGTGGCTCAGCCCCAGGCCGCCCATCTCGCGGCTGGCATGGGGGGTCAGCAGGCCGACATCGCGTGCACGGTCCAGCAGGTCCAGGCGCAGGGCGTCACTGGGACCGTGGCCGCCCTGGCGGGGGTCGTTTTCAAAGGGGATCACCTGTTCCGCAATGAAGTCTCGGGTCTTGGCCTGCAGCGCCAGGAGTTCGTCCGGGAGGGAGAAGTTCATGGTTGTCCTTGTGGGCGAGTCGGTAACGAGGAGTGGGAGTGGCCAGCCGTGCTCAGGGCACGGCCTTGGGATTGCTGATCGCCAGCTGGGCGAGCGTGATTGCGCGCAATGCGCCAACCAGGTTGCGGCGGGCGTGCGGGGCATCATGTGCACCGGCGCGGATCGCGTCTGCCAACTGGCGGCGGGTCTCGGGCAAGGTGGCGGGCGCCCCATCCACCAGGGCCGCCAGGCGCGTCCGCTCCTGGTCTTCGAGCACGGCCTTGGCGCGGCTTTCCCGAGCGGCGATGGCCATGGCGTTGGCGATCATCAGCACCGGATAGCGCAGCTCGCCAGGCGAGGCCGGCAAGACCTGTTCCAGCAGCGTCTGGCGAGCAATGTCGAGCAGTTCAGCGGCATTCGGCTGGGTCATGGCGCATCGGCTCCAGTCATGTTCAGGATGTCGAGTTCGAGCTCGGGCAACAGGCGTGCAGTCAATGCCAGCTCGAGGGAAGGCTCCTCACCGGAGAGGTGGCGCTGACCTTGCTGCAGGGCGATCACCGCCCAGCGCAAGGTGGCCATGACCTGCCAGTAGTGCAGTTGGCTGCGCTCGATGGAGAGAGCGGACAGCTCGTGGTAGCCCTGCAGGAAATCCTCCAGCACGCCGATGCCACCCGCTTCGAGGTCGGGCCGGGTGAAGCGCCAGCAGGGGGCGGTAAACCAGCCCAGGTCCTCGCAGGGGTCGCCCCAGCCGGTGAATTCCCAATCAAGCACGGCCTCGAGGCCCTGCTCGCTGGCCAGGTAGTTGCCCGTGCGGTAGTCGCGATGCAGCAGGCACAGGCCGCTGCTGGGCGGAACCTGCAGCTCGCACCAGCGCAACCCCCACTCCAGCACCGGATAGGCATCGGCGAGGGTGTCTAGGTAGCGGCGGTAGGCCTGGATGGTCACCAATGCCGACGAGCTGTCCGGCATGGGCAGGAAATCCAGCGTGGCGCACGGCGGGCAGACCTGATGCAGACGCGCCAGGTTGGCACCGAGCTGCGCCGCCAGCCGCGCCTGGCCCTGGGACCCGGCGCCCGCGCTGAGCAACCGCCCGGCGGCGACACCCGGCACGTACTCCATCAGGAAGAACACCCGGTCATGGACGCGAACATCGCGGCATAGCCAGAGCGGGCGCGGCACCTTCACGCCTGCCTGGTGCACCACCTGCAACACGGCGAACTCCTGCTCGCGATCGAGGCTGGCGGGAAGCGCGGAGAGGGCATCGCTACGCAGCACCCAACGCCGGGAACCGGCCCACGGGCCGCCCTCTATCTGCAGATCCAGCAGCCAGTTTTCCTGGATGGCGCCACCGCTCAGGCGCTTGCGGGCCTGGATGACCACCCGAGTTGCCGAAGCCTGTTCGCGGATGAAGTCGGCCAGGCGGTGATCGTCGGGCCTGGCCTCCAGCGCATCGCTGGCCGGATAAATCGTTGGAGAACTGCTCATGGATCGGTGGGCTCTGCCTGGGTTCTGAATGGGCAGAAACCCGGAAGCAAACCCCGGGCCAATTTCCCAATAGTTCGCTGCAGGCCTCATGCAGCCTGGGATTGGGCATTCCCCGGGAGCGGAGCGACAGACCTGTTATTGCAAATATGCAACCAACTAATTCAGTATCGAAACACTTCAACAATGAACAGACTCAGCCATGAACCCTCCCTCCTCCCAGGTCGTCGTGCTGATAAGCCACCTGCAACGTCCCCAGCAACGCAGCCGACTCGCCCATGTGGTGACCAGGCTCACACCGGACTATCCCGACACCCATATCGAGATACTCGATACCTCGGTGACCGAAGCGTTGCAGACCGCCCGGGAACTGGAGCAGACAGGCAAGGTCGATGTGTTCGTCTGTGCCGGGGCCACAGCCGCCTACCTGCGTAAACACCTGACGCGCCCGGTCCTGGCGATGCGAGTGGGCGGCGGCGACCTGCTTCGGGCATTGGGGCAGGCCAGTGAAATCTCCTCGCAGGTGGCCGTGATCAGTTACAGGCGCATCAGCCAGGACCTGCAGGCCATGGCCACGCTCTTCACGGCGCAGATTCATCAGGCCGCCTACACCACGCTCGAAGAGGCCCGCCAGGCCGTGGAGCAGGCCGCCCGGCTGGGCTGCCGCAGCATTATCGGTTCATCGACGGTGGTGGAGCTGGCGGAACAGGCAGGGCTACATGGCGTGCTTTCGCTGAGCGAGGACACCGCGCGAAAGGCCCTGGAGGAAGCCATGGGCATTCTCGACAGCCAACGCATCGAGATCGCCAAGCGACGGCATCTGGATGCCGTGCTGAAACACATCCCCGTCGGCGTCGCGGCGGTCGACAACCAGGGCACGGTGCAGTCGCTCAATCCGGCCCTCGCCCAATTGCTGGAGCTGCCGATCAGTGCCGCCCTGGGGCGACCGCTGGAGCAATTGTGTCCGGAGCTGGACCTGCAGCAGGCGTTGCACAGTGGCGCCAGCGAGGAAAACAGGGTAATCCGCCTCGGCTCGCACGCGGTGGTCAGCAACCTGCTGCCCATCCTGGAAAACGGCGAACGCACCGGCCTGGTCCTGACCTGCCAGGACATCACGGCCGTGCAGCGCGCCGACCAACGCATTCGCTCCACCCGCCGTCCCGGCGCGTTCGCCGCCCGCTATCGGCTCGACCAACTGGATGGCAACAGCAAGGCCAACCGCGAAATGCTGCAACTTGCCAAGCGTTTCGCCACCAGCCAATCGACCATCCTGATCACCGGCGAAAGCGGTACCGGCAAGGAGCTTCTGGCCCAAGGCATCCACAACGAAAGTCCACGCTGGAAGAACCCCTTCGTCGCCATCAACTGCGCCGCATTTCCCGAGTCCCTGCTGGAAAGTGAACTGTTCGGCTACGAGGAAGGCGCCTTCAGCGGCTCACGCAAGGGTGGCAAGCCTGGCCTGTTTGAAGCCGCGCATCGAGGCACCTTGTTTCTCGATGAGATCGGCGACATGCCCGTGCCGCTGCAGACACGCCTGCTGCGCGTACTGCAGGAGCGCGAGGTCCTGCGCCTGGGAGGCACCGAGCCGATTGCCATCGATGTGCGCATCATCGCCGCCACGCACAAGGACCTCAGCGCCGCCATCAAGGAGGGCGAGTTTCGTACCGACCTGTACTACCGGCTCAACATTCTTCGCCTGCAGACCACACCTCTGCGCGAACGCCCCGAAGACATCCCCCTGATCTGCCGGGGCATCAGCCAGCGCCTGCTGGCCCAGGGGCAACCCACGGGCGCGGCCGCCATAACCGAGGCCTTGCAACCGTACCTCTTGCGCCACGCCTGGCCAGGGAATGTCAGGGAACTGGAGAACGTCATCGAGCGAGCGATGCTTTCAGCCAATGAGATCCTCCACGAGCAAGGTGTGGATGTGCAGTCCCTGGCTTACGTCCTGCCCGAACTGTGGGAAGGCCTGGCCCCGCCAGCCCCTCAGAAGCAACGACCGCGCACTAAGGAGGACTTGCACACCATCGGCAAAACCGCACAGCTGCAACACATACAGGAGACGCTGGAAAGCTGTCAGGGCAACCTGGACGAAGCGGCGCGTCGACTGGGGATCAGCCGGACCACGCTATGGCGACGGCTACGATCGGCGAGACAAGTGGATCGTGGGTGATATCTTCCAGCTATCCCGGACACGACGTCAGACGAGACGAGCAAGCCCCTAGCTTGTAATTTTCCCGAATCCACTCGCCATTTGCGGTTGCGTGTAGTCACGCTGACTGCGCCGCACACCTTCTGCCATCTGCGTTCCCCTGAATATAAGGCCAAATGTGTAAGCCCTATTCAGGACGGGACACGTCGATGAATTCTTTCCACACCGATGCCCCTGGGCAGTCGTCACCGAAAGCCAACGAGCCTGCTGCCGGCCGTTTATCGCTGAACAATCACTGCATCTGATTGACTCCGACACACCTCATTTATAAGGCTGCCCCGCCGCTTGTCGGCTGCTGGAAACGCCTCTAGCCTAAATCATATAACTTTCGTTACCACAATTAACTCAGCCGCCGATAACGGACGTAGAGAAGATGTGAGATCGACGGCCAAGCGCTGATATTGAGCGCAGGAATTTCAGGCGACCCACGGTCGTCAGCCTCACGTATGGAGGCGGGGTTATCAGAACAACAACAAAACGGATGGCTCTGCAGCAACACGGGCCACAAGTCCTGCCTTTCCACCCATCGAGGTCATGACAGTGTCAGCAATAGACTTGGCTCCCTCCAGGAGGAACGTCCTTGCGGCGCTGGCGATCGCCTGCGCCAGCGTATTGATAGGCGGTATCTACCCGGTATTCATCGGCACGCTGCTCAGCGAGAGCAGACTGAGCCTGGACAAGGTCGGACTCTTTGTCATGACCGAGCTGTTGGCTTTGGTCGTCGGAATCTTTATCGCCAGCCTGTACGTCAAGCTAAACAGGGTGCGCACAGCCAGCATTCTGGCCAGCCTGGCCGGGTTGCTGACCAATCTGTTGTGCCTGGCTGCTCCCACAGAGTTCTCGATCATCGCCCTGCGTGGTGCAACGGGTATCTCGGAAGGCATATTGGTCTGGATCGCCACAGCTGTGGTTGTCCGTGCGAGCAATCCAACACCCTACTTCGCAGTCTCCATTTTTCTACAGCTGGTTTCACAAGCCGCCACAGCGGCCACCCTATCGATCATCACCATTCCCGTTTACGGCTCGCAAAGCGTCTTCGTGACCCTGGCTGCGCTCTGCGGCCTCTCGATGCTGCTCTCGCTGCTCATCCCCCGAGCACTGGCGTCACCAACTGGCAATGGAAACCGTGGCTTCATCTGGCGACTGCAGCATTTCAGGCCGCTGGCCATAGCATTTCTTCAGATAGCCGCTATCAGCGCCTTCTGGGCTTATCTCGAGCCGCTGGGGGAATCCCTGGGTTATGACGCCCAAGGCATTCGCTCGCTGGTATCCGCCACCCTGTTGGTCGGCGTAATGGGCGCGAGTCTTTCCATGCTCACCGTGCAGCGCTTCCGCTCCGGAATCACCGTCTTCTTCGCGTCATTGGGGATGATGATTATCGGTACAGCCATGTTAGCAACGCATGCCGGCGAGCTGTACCGCTTCGCCATCCTGCTGTGCGCCTACCAGATAATCTGCACCTTCATCGTACCCTTCCAGTCGACGCTGGCCATTGACGTGGACAGAACCGGAAGGGTTGCAACGGCCATTCCCATGGCACAACTGTTCGGTCAGGCGATGGGGCCCTTCATTGCCTCGCTCGCGGTCCACAACGCCCCAGCCCCCGCCTTGCTGACCGCAATCGTCATGGCGGCCATCGCCACACTTTTGTCGGTCCGTGTGCCCAGGCGCGCATTAGTCAAGGCATAACCAGCAGCTCACCCGAACCACCGGTTGTCATCTCTTTATAGTGTCCAGTCCTGAAATAGGTTTACACCTCTCAGGGCGGTTTCTAGACCTCAAAACGCCCGATGCACCGCGTCGGGCGTTTTGTATTTCAGGGCGAGGTGAGGCCGCTCCTGGTTATAGATATCGACCGCCTTGCACGCCATGCGGCGTGCCTGGATCAGGTCTGAATATTGCCGGCTCGGCGCAAGTGTTTTACAGAGCTTTGTAGACACGACCATCAAGACGGCAACCTCATTCAGCCCAAACCAAAAGAGAGACCGTGCTCCAGACGCATAAGACCAAGGCCGCACCATAATTGGGATTAGAAGGTGTATTCCAACCCCGCCCCCGCGTACCACGATCGCCCCGGCGCTGCCTCGTAATAACGTCCGTTGCTGTCGCCGACTATCACCGAGCCGACGTACTGGCGATCCAGCAGGTTGTCCAGGCGCACCAACTGGTGGAAGGTCCAGGGCCCTAGGTGCTGCTCGAAGCGGGTGCGCCAGTTGAACACCGCGTAGCTGGGCGCCGGCTTGTCCTCGTTACTGTCCTCGACATAGACCTTGCTGCGGTACTGGCCCTCGAAGCCCATGCTGATGCCATCCTGGGGCTTCCACACCAGCTCGCCGAACAAGCTGCTGCCGGGCACGCCGGGCAGGTGGTTGCCCTTCTCGATGGTGCCGCCGCTCTCGACGAAGTCCTCGTCGTAGGTGGCGTCCAGTCGGGTGTAGGCCAGGTTGGCCTGCCAGTATTCGGACAGGTCGCTCTGCACGCCCAGTTCGAAGCCGCGGCGCAGGGTCTTGCCGGCGTTCTGGTAACTGGTGCGGCCGCCGCTGGAGCTGGCGACGACGATCTCGTCGTCGGTGCGTATCTCGAAGATCGCCGCGTTGACCCGCGTATTGCCGGCCACCTTGGCCTTGAGGCCGATCTCGTACTGGGTGCTGGTGGCCGGGTCGAGGCCAAAGTTGAAGCTCTCGGTCAGGCCCGGCGCGTAGGCCATCTCGGCCTGGGTCGGGGTCTCGAAGCCCTTGCCGGCGCTGACGTAGCCGTGCAGCTCGGGGGTGAAGGCGTACATCACCGAAAGCGACGGGTTGTTCTGCTGGTACTTCTTCGAGCCGCTGGAGTCACCGTTGGCGAGGTAGCGGTCGTCCACTTCCATCTTCATGGTGCTGTGCCGCAGGCCGGCGTCGAAGGTCCAGTTGCCCAGTTCCCAGCGCGCCTGCACGTAAGGGTCGAGGCTGGTGGCGATGTCGTTCTCGTTACGGCGCATCTCGCCCTTCACGCCCAGCTGGTCGCCGCTGAAGTTCTGGAAGCCCTTACGGTCATCCTCGCTGCGGTCGTAGTCCACCCCGGTGGTGACGGTCAGCTCGCCCGGTACGCCATGCACCGGCTGGATCCAGCGCAGGGTACCGCCGTGGAACTCGCGGTCGAAATCCACCACGCCACCGCCGCGCTGGGAGTTGGAAGCCACCGTCCTGGGGATAGACAGGTACTGCACCACGCTGCGCTGGCCGGCGTAGAGGTTGAACTGCAGGGTCGCGTCGCCGAAGTAGCGCTCGTAGTTCATCCCCAGTTGCTGGTGGTCGATGCTCTTGCGTGTGTTGTACAGCTCGGCGGCCGGGGCAACGGAGCGCGGGTCTTGCTGGTAGGCGTCCCAGGTCTGGCCCAGCGGGTCCTGCGTGTTGTTCTGTTCCAGGCTGCTGTAGATCAGCGCCATCCAGCTGTCTTCGTCGGGCTTGAAGTTGAGCTTGGCGAAGGTCTGGTCGCGGCGCGCGGCGCTATGGTCGCGGTAGCCGTCGGTGTCCATACGCGAGGCATCGAGCAGGAAACCAGCCTGGTCGGTGCCGCCCTCGGCATAGAGGTGGTTCTTGTTGAAGCCGTCGCTGCCGAAGATGGTTTCCGCGCCGACTTTCGGCGGGCCGTAGCCGTCGCGGGAGAACATCTGGATCACCCCGCCGCTGTTGCTGCCGTAGAGCGTCGACACCGGGCCGCGCAACACTTCGATACGGTCGGCGACGTCCAGGTTCAGCGTGGCGGCCTGGCCCTGGCCGTCCGGCGTGCTGGCGGGGATGCCGTCGCTGAGCAGCTTCAGCCCGCGAATGCCGAAGGCCGAACGCGCGCCGTAGCCACGGGAGGAAATCTGCAGGTCCTGAGCGTAGTTCTGGCGGTTCTGCACCACCAGGCCGGGCACCCGCTGCAGCATCTCGGAGACGTTGACGCCGAGTTGGCCATCGCCGAGCTGCGGTTGCTGCAGAACATCAACAGAAGACGGGATATCAAAAGTAGGTGCAGGTATTAATCCACCCGAAACCACCTCTGGAGTAAAGTTATATAAACCTCCCGAAACATCATCGGCATTGGAAAAACAACTGAATATAGTTCCAAACACAAGCTGAAGCGATATAACAGTCACACACCGCCGGGGCATCTTCCACCTCGAGCCGAACGTAGACAAAAAGCGCGGCTATAAACGAGAAAATATAAAAATCCGCCAACCTATTCAGCAATACCGAACCACTAGAAAAACCTGTAGATTCTAGCTATATAGCTTGGCACTCAAGCTAAACCTCAACCACTAGAAACGACGAACATCCCTGTCCGTCGAGAATATAATCTACCGAGATATATTTGAGCGGGTACCGTCAACCGGCCCTTTCCCCTCGTGAGAGTCCCAAGCCTGATTGATCAGATATGCAAAGATGGCTTTTAGCTGCTCATCAGTGAAATCTGCAAAAGCAGGCATTCCGCCGCCATTTTTAGACAATGCTCCTTGACGTACGACCGACTCAAAGAAATCGTAACTTGGAGGCGGTGCGTAGATAAGATTGGGGACGCGCCCGCCTGCGGCGTTACCGTGGAGACCATGGCACTCTATACAGCCACTTGCCTCAAACAGCGCTTTGCCAATCGCTCCAGCTTCTTCAGGCTGTCTAGGAGTGAGGGGGGCAGGCACTTTTTGCATTTGCGCAAATGGTGGGTATTCTTTTGTGCCGCCAACTTTGAAGGCCAGTAGACGCGGCGAGGTCCTAGCCTTGAGAGCAGAAGCGGCGTCCGAGTTCAGAGAACCAGTTGCAGCTGCCGTCCCCGTCCCCGTCGCCAGCAGAACGTATTGCTCGCCATCAACCATGACTGTCGACGGGGCTGCTCGCACCGCACCGCCAATCTCGTGACTCCACAACGTTTTGCCCGTTGCATCGTCCAACACCTGGAAATGCCCGTCGCCGGTGCCTTGGAAAACCAAGCCGCCGGCAGTGTGCAGCAAGCCGCCGTTAGTAGGCATCGGCAAGCGCGACCGCCACTTCACGGCGTTCTTGCGCACATCCCAAGCGACTGTCTCACCATAAGTTTCGTACTTACCGTCGGCGGAACGCTGGATAGGCTCAAACGACTGGCCACCGAGGGCAGAGTCAGGATCATCTTTGACGAGAGTCGGCTGAGACATCGCCGGTATGAATACAGTCTCGTCGTCCGGATTGAACGCTAGTGCCTCCCAGCCATGCGCGCCGAGGCCATTAGGGAGTTGCATATAGCTCTTGCTGGAATTCAACCAGTACTGCCCTTCCCGTCTCATGATAGGTCGACCATTGGCATCCAACCCAGAGGCCCATTCCATCGGCATATAAGCGCCCCCGGAAATGAACTTACCGGTTTTCGCATCTAGGGCATATGCGAATCCACTCTTCGGCACACTCAGAACAGCTCTCTTCGCTTTCCCACCCACCGTAATGTTGGCGACCATAATGCCGACGCTAGAATCATAATTCCAAGCATCCTGAGGCGTTTGCTTGAAGTGCCATTTGTATTCGCCAGTACTTGCATCCAATGCCACGATGGAGTTTGTAAAAAGCTCATCGCCCGCATTCTCACCACGCCGAGACGGATCGAACGGTGCGGGGCCCCCTACCCCGATGTAGAGCAGATTGAGCTGCGGATCATAGGTCATGGCATCCCAAGCGCTTCCGCATCCATGAGACTTCGAATACCAATCCTTGCCCCAGGTTTTGGCAGCGCTCTCATACAGCGCTGATTGAGGTTTCGAGGGATCGTCAGGAACCGTGTAGAAGCGCCAACGATGATCCCCACTCTTTGCGTCAAATGCATCTACATATCCGCGAGTCGTTCCTGTATCGAGACAGGCATTACCTGTAAATACCAGACCATTACCCACGCGTGGCGCAGCGGTGATAGCGTACATATCGGCCGAATCACACGATTTGGCTTCCCATACTTTCCTTCCGCTATGTTGGTCGACAGCGATTAAACGGCAGTCTCCCGAAGCAATAATGACATTGCTTCCGCTTAACGCCACACCACGATTGAATCGGCGCCCCCAATACCCTGCGAAAGACAAGCCCTGCTGCGCATTCTCATCCTTGAAATTCCAGATCAGCTTGCCGGTTTTCACATCGTTGGCAATTATCTGGCCGTTAGGTGCGCCTTGAAAAACAATGCCATCCTTGACCAGAGGGTTACCGACCAAGCCGTCGCTAACGGGTAACTCCACCCACCAGGCCAGCCCCAAGGACCCAACATTGTCCTTATTAATTACCTTTAATTCCGAGGAGTGTTGCATCTCACTGGAGTTACCGAGAAACTCCCAGTCCGTATTTAGCTTTTGAGTTGACTGACCTTCAACTCCACAGCCAGCAACAGCGATTGCCAGCGAAGCCAAAATTATTACCCTCATATTTCCCTCTACCTTATCAGTGCCAGAGTCGAGAAAATTTATGCAATTTCTGTCAAAAGCATAAATAGTTCACTGGACAAATCGAAGACGATTGCACATACGAAAAACCAACTAATCAGTAATTTCTCATCCGCCGTCCGAGTGGAAAACCCAATAGCCTCAAACCCTTCTGGCGGCCCGCTGTCATCTGGCCAAGTCAATCGTCCAAGACCGATGTTGGTCATTTGATCAGCAACGCAGGCGCCATGCCAGAAAAATATTTTTTACATTTAAAATCAATTACTTATAAAATAATGTCGCCCTAGGCAGCCCTGGAAGGTGTCCAAAACGCGCCATAAACTCCAGCGATACGGGCTGCCAGGCGCACCAGAAAGCAGCAAGGCGAACAACGGACAGAGCACTGCTGCGAGTTCAAGGAGCTTCGCGATGGTTGTTCCTCAATAAAATCAGCCGCCTTATCTGAGAGTCACGACGTTTTCCTATTTGCTCTCTGCAGGTACCCGACCAATAGGCGAGAATATTTTTCACAACAGAGACAATGTGTCTCGGCGCACACTACCCGGCCGGTTAGAAAACTCTTATAACCGTTCCATTCCTCACAATGGGATCATGGATTTTTCAGGATCAAGCACCCTTCAATCTCTTGATCAGTCGCTTATGCTGAGGGCCGGCTCATTACCGAAATATTCGCGGCGCCTGGGAGTTCAATCACCAAAAAGATGCTCATCGCCAGCCGGCGCATATCCTCTACCTTCGTGAAGAAGGGAGAATTGTGCAGTACGGACAAGAGCATTAGACCCAGGAATTTTGGCCCATGCGTGGATAGAAACTATTGGCAATGATGCCCGGCCTGGGGTCAATTGCGACCACTCCCCGAGAGGCCTGAAGCACGAATGGCTTCGTCACAACTGGTGGTATCTTCTGCCCAGCGGCGCTGCATGTACGTCACTGCTTTACCTTTGTATCCATCCTGGGCACAGGTGTAGGCATAGCTCTGGACATCTACCATGGACTGGCGACAGGAATCATATGAGGCGAGGGCCTGGCTTTTTTGATCTGGCCAGCCATGCAACTTTTGCAGGGCATCCTCGGCTGCCTCGTAGAGGAGCCCCGTGGCACTAGCATCATCACAGACTTCATCGACCTTGGCATGCAAGGCATATGCATCCTTGAACAGCGATCTGGCCTTATTCGCCGCCTCTGCATCGGTGTAGATGTCCTGCGCCAAAGCCGTCAGCGACCATATCAAGAGCAACACCAGGTTTAAGACTTTCATCATTCAGCATCCTCCTGCGCAGCAGTAGACCCTGTATTGGATTAAACGTGGATTTGCTCCGCGGATAGGAACAAGGAAATAGATAGAGCAGTGACACGCAGAGAAAATAAAATAAACAGAAGCCTTGCAGGAAAAATCACGATAATCGGCATTTCGCCATATGCAAAACCGTGTGGATATGCATTGCAAGGACTCCACTTCGCTAGTGCTGCACACGCATGATCAAACCAGCCAGATAAAAAGGAGGGGCCACCGATAAATAATGCCCCTCAAACTCTCACTCTAAGACTTCCCACATGGCGAGAGCACAACCATACATAGCGAATCGAAGCCGCTAATTATTTAACTTGCGCGAACACCACGCCCCGTCGTGAAAACAGTACGGGAGCGTCATGGCCGTCGAGCAGAGCGGCCGTCAGCGAGACGCCGTCAGCCGAGTGCTGCTCCTGGAAACGCTGCCCTCCATCGCTACTGCGCACCATCAGCCCATTGAGGCCGACCGCCAGTACCTGGGAACCCGACACGGCAACGGATGTGACCGAGCTCTTGCTTTCCAGCGGCACACGACGAAAGTCCTTACCCTCCGCGGAACCGTGCAACAACGTGCCACGCTGACCGCCTACCAGCAGGCTTCCATCGGGCAACGCTGCGCCAGACCAGAGGGTGCCTTCGTAGCCGGTATCCAGGTAACTCCAGTTTTTTCCCTGGTCATCGGAGCGCAGCAACTGGCCACGTTCCGCAGTGGCATAAAGGCTGCCGTGGCTGTCGGCAAAAAGCCCCATCAAATTGAGGTCGGCACGACTGGCCCCTGGAGGAGCCTTCAGCGTCTGCTCAGTCCAGGTTTTGCCAGCATCGTCGGTGGTCAGCACCAGCGACCACAGGCCAACCGCAACGCCCTGTCGGGCATTGAAGAAATGCACTGCGAACAAAGGCCTATCCTGATCGGTGGAGAGGTGCTGGATCTGCCAGGTATCGCCGCCATCGTTACTGGCCAGGATCGCTCCCCAGTGCCCAACGGCCCATCCCTGTTTGGCATCGATGAAGCTCACACCGGTGAGCGGCACCGAGACGGGCACCGACTTCGCCTGGCGGTAGCTTGCCCCTTGATCGTCCGACAACAGCACTATGCCGTGGTCGCCAACCGCAACTATGCGCCTGTCTGCCCATGTGGCATCCAGCATGGTTGCCTGGGCGGCATTATTCGCCAGCACTGCCGGCACCGAGCTCAGGGGAGCCGCCTGTGGAGAGGCCAGCGGCAGCAAGGCTACAAGAGCGGCACTCAAGACTGAGTTCAGGTATCGCATGGATCTCTCCTCAATGCGCCAGCGCGCCGATCATGCGCACAGGGCGCTTGCGCGGGAACACCCGCTCCAGCCAGACGGCAAAGGCCGGCAGCACCGTCATCGCCATGACCATGTTGACGATGAACATGAACGCCAGGAGCTTGCCCATATCGGCCTGGAACTTGAGTTCCGAGAACGCCCAGGTCGCCACGCCGACCGCCAGGGTGATGGCAGTGAAGATGGTGGCCACGCCGACCTCCAGCAACGCGTGTTCAACGGCCTTGACGATCGACTGGCCGTTGGCCTGATGCAGTTGCAGGCGGTTGTAGATGTAGAAGGCGTAATCCACGCCGATCCCCACCGCCAGCACCATCACTGGCAAGGTCGCGATGGTCAGGCCGATCTGCAACTCCTTCATGAACCAGTAGCCGATGAAAGTACCGATGGTCAGCGGCAGGCAGCACACCAGCACGGCACGCAGGTCGCGATAGACGGCGAACACCAGCAGGGCGATGGCTGCGTAGACGTAGAGCAGCATCGGCGTCTCGCTCTTCTCGACCTCCTCGTTGATCGCCGCGAGCAGGCCGGCATTGCCGGAGGCCAGGCGGATGGTGATACCCGGCATCGGGTACTGGGCGCGGAAGGCCTTGGCTGCCTCGAGCACCCGGTTGATGGTGGTGGCCTTGTGGTCCGCCAGGTAAAGGTGCACAGCAGTCATGCTGCAATCGGAACGCATGATTCCCGAGGTGCGCGCGACCTCGGTGGCCAGTCCTGAGTAGTTTTGCGGATCGATGGGGACCGCACTCATCTTCGGATTCCCCTCGTTGTAACCCTCGTTGAACTGGCGCATGTTGGTGGAGAAGGACGCCACTGACAGCACCCCCGGAACACCTTGCATGGCCCAGACGAAGCGATCCTGGTATTGCCCCAGGGCGACGTCCTCGCAGGCGTTCGCCGCACCATCGCCGGCACCGTCCGGCTTGTCCTCGAACACCACGGAGAGCCAATCCAGGCCAATGTCGTAGCTGTTGGCAATGGACACCGCGTCGCGGTTGAAACGCGAGTCCTCGCGCAGTTCCGGCGCGCCAGCCTGCAGGGTCCCCACGACACGGTCACGGCTCTGCCAGACCGCGGTGACGAACACCACCAGCGCCAGGCACAGCACCAAGCGGGCATTGCGCCATTCAGCCAGGCGCGCCACCCCGTGCAGCCAGCGGGTGCGGCGCTCGCGGGAAAGCTCCTCGGCCTGGGCGTATGCCCCGTCGACACGCAGCATCGACGCCACCAGCGGCAGCATCACCAGGTTGGTGATGATCTTGTAACCCACCCCGAGCGACGCCGTGATCGCCAGTTCGCGCACCATCGGAATGGGGATCAGCAGCAGCGTCACAAAGGAAACAAAGGCCGTGACCAGCGCGAGCGTTCCCGGAATCAGCAGGCCGCTGAAGCTGGAGCGCGCCGCCTCCTCCACGGTCTTGCCGCAGGCGATTTCCCGCACGATGAAGTTGATCTGCTGTACACCGTGGGAGACCCCGATGGCGAATACCAGGAACGGCACCAGCACCGCCAGCGGATCCAGGCCGTAACCGAGCAGGCGCAGGCTGCCGAACTGCCAGATCAGCGAGGTCAGCGAGCAGCCCAGGGCCAGCAGGGTGAAGCGCACGGAGTGGCAGTACCAGTACACCGCCGCCGCGGTCAGCAGCAGCGCCAGCAGGCAGAACTCCAGGACCGAGGACGCGCCCTTGGCGATGTCACCGATCTGCTTGGCGAAACCGATGATCTGGATTTCGTAGTCGCCATTCTCGAACTTCTGGCGGATCTGCTGCTCCAGAACCTGGTTGTAGGCCACATAGTCCAGGTGGGCGCCGGAAGCATCGAGCTCGTTGAGTTCGGCAATGACCATTGCGCTGCTTTGGTCGCGCGATACCAGGGTGCCGATGAAGCCCCCCTGGGCGGTGGAGTTGGCGATCATGCCGACGGTCTGGTCATCGAGGCGCTCCGGCGTCACGGTGCCGGGAATCAACGGGTCGGCGCGGAAGCCCTCCTCGGTGATCTCGTTGACGAAGGCGTTCGGCGTCCACAGCGAACGCACGCTGCTGCGCGAGACGTTCGGCAGGAAGGTCACCGCCTGGGTCACGTCATACAGGCGCTGCAGGCCGGCCTTGCTCCATATGCTGCCGTGCCGCGCCTTGACCACTACGGTCAGGCGATTGGCACCCAGCAGGTCGTTGCGATAGGCCTGAAAGGTCTCGACATACTCATGACCGATCGGCAACTGCTTTTCGAAGCCGGCGTCCATGCGCAACTGCACGGCGAACCAGGCCATGCCCAGCGTAAAGACGGCCAGCAACGCCAGGACCGCCCAGCGCCGCATGAATAGCCAACGCTCCAGGCGTGGCAGCACGCCACGCCTCCTCGCTTCAGTTACAGGAGTGTTCAAAGCATGCCTCACAGGGTGTGCGAAACCGCCAGGCCAACGTAATCCCGATCACGCAGCAGCTGGTCGTAAGGTGTGTCGCCATCGTTGAACTTCGCGTAGTTCAGGTTGACTTGCCAGTTCCCCGGTGTACGCACGAAGTTCAGATACAGGTTCATCGAGCTGGCGCCTTTGGTATAGGTCGAGTAAATCGATGGCGTCCGGCCGCTGCCCAGAGAGGTTTGGTAGTAAATACCCGGCGTTACCGTCCAGCCCGGAATCACTGTGCCGTCATACGTCAGGCTGAAATCCATATGGAGCCCGGAAGAGGTCTTGTCGCCATGAGCAGTAGGCGGGAAATGCGACAAGTCCTGAACCCAGCTATTGCCCCCTGCGGAAATCAGCTCGCCGTCGTAGCTGTCATGCAGCCCAGGGTATTTCACCACTACCAGCTCCGACAGGAAGGTAGCCGTGCTGGCCTTGGTGAATTCCAGGAAGTCCGGGGAGTTGGCGTTGGTCATGCTGTAGAGGCCGGTCAGATGCCACTGGAGCTTCTTGGTATCTTTCCAGCACTCCCCGCCCCGGCCCGAACAAGGCGCGGGGCCAAATGCGAGACCAGGCACGGGGTTGAGCGGCACCGCCTCCTTTGGTCGATAGGAAAGCTCGGTACCCACTGCCCAGTCGCCGACTGGCATGTTGGCGCTGATCCCGTAAAGCATGCGGTCTTCCGGGTAGACCCATTTGGGTGCGAACGTGGTCTGGTCGTATTCCACTTGCGGCAGCTTGTCGTGATAGCGCAGCACGTAGAAGCCGTAGTTGACGTCGCTATCCTCCGGCTGCCAACGCACCGAGAGTCCCCACTGACCGCTGTCACGGGCATCCTTGTCGGTGTAGCCGTACTGTTTCATGCCGTCGCCGATCACGTTGTAGGTCGACCAGTAGCTGCCCACCGGCGGCATTTCGCTCTTGTTCCAGCCGAACTGGTAGTAGAACTCGACGTTCACGCCATGGCCCAGCCCCGAGGCGAGGCTGAGCATCGGGGCCGGCAGCACGGCCTCCTTGAGCTGAACCCCCGGACTCGAGAGCGCCTGGAAGTCATAGGAGTTGGTGGCATTTATGCCGCCGATAGCGAACAGACTCTCGCCCCAGTTGATCACCTGGTTGCCCAAGCGCGCACGGACCTGATGATCACCAACGTCGAAGCTCTTGCTCACCCACAGATCGAGAAGACGTGCCTTGAACTTCAACTCGTCGCGCGCGGAATCGGTCAGCCCGTCCTTACCGATATCTGACCCCGCCGCTTGCCAGGACTGCGTTTCGGCAGCCAACGCCCCCGTGGTGTCGGTGGCAGCGAAGTCGCGCTTCCAGCTGCCGCGAGCCATGAAGGTGAAGTCCTCCGGGAGCTTCAACACCAACTCGTGGACACCCTTGATGTAGTTGGTGAAAAGGTCGCCCTTGCCGTAGTTCATGTTGCCCTGGTCACCGATACCGGATGTCGTCGGATCCAGGCATCCGGCGGGGGGGTTATGGCCGCCGGCACCGGCATTGATCAGATCGCATCCCGGCGACTGGGTGCGGATACCCATCCCTGCCGTGATGGTGGAGTCGAACGAGCCATGGACGTTTTCCGTCTCGAAGGTGAACGCCATGGCCAGCGGTGTTGCACAAGCGAGGACAAGGCCCGATGTTTGCGAAATTATTCTTTTCATGTCGGCTCCTGATTCGCGCTTAGCGCTCGCTGATGGAACGCAGGTTGTCGGAGGTATAGAAGTCGTGCTTCAGCCGCGGGTTGCTGCCAGGCTCGGTAAGCCAGTGGTGGTCGTTCTGCCCTGCGCCAACGCTGAACATGTCGTACAGGTAACGACCATCGGCAAGGTTGAACTGCACCATTGCTCCCATATCGCAGGTTCCCGTTTCATAAACGGGGATCGAAAAGGCTTCGCGCACCTTCCAGAGCTGCCCTTGCTTGTCGTAGTCGTTGGCCACCAGCAGGTTCCAGCTGTCCTCATCGATATAGAACACCCGCTTTGGAGCCATGTGACGCATACCCTGGCGCACCGTGGCCTCCACGACCCAGACACGATGCAGCTCGTAATGCCGGGACTCGGGAGCAACGAAGTCCTTCTGCGCAACGTCCGTAATCTTCGCGGAAGTGTCCAAAGCACCGAAGGCGTTGTACGGAACCAACAGTTCCTGCTTGCCCACAAGCTTCCAGTCGAAACGGTCGAGCGGCCCGAAGAACATGTTCGACTCGTCGATGGTGAACTGGTTGTCCATGCCAATTTGGGGCGCATCGTAGGAGTAGGCCGGCATGCGGCGGACACGGCGCTGGCCGGGGAAGTAATAGAAGGTCGCCGATTGCTCGCCGGCATTGGTCGCCACCACCCCGGCCTGACCAGCCAGGGAGGCCGGCTCCTGGAACAGGAAGTAGGACTCGAGCTCAACGCGCCCGGTCGAGGAGAACAGGGCACTGCCCTTCTCGGCCCATCCGGTACGAGCGAACATATCGAGCTTGGTATGCAGCCACTCGCCGCCCTGGCGTGGCGAAATCCCGGTCCTGTACCCCTTCATTTCAAGCCCCAGCCCGCGGTAACGCATCTTCATGTTCCACATCACCTCCGCACCGGTGGTGGGCATGGGGAACGGAATACCGGGGACGTGCGCCTCCTGCAGGGCCAGACCCGAAGCATCCAGGGTCGCGAAACCGACGTTTTTGCGGGTGTTCTCGACCACGAAATCCGGTGCGCCGCAGCTACGTCGGGTTGGGTAGACATCCATGCGATAGCCCGGGATCTTCTTGAACAGCTCAAGCTGACCAGGAGACAGCTTGCTCGCATACTGCGCGACGTTTTTGGCATCGATGCTGTAAAGCGGCTTATCGCCCTTGAACTTCCAGTGCTGACCTCGCACCTGACCGTAGCTCCAACCTACGTCTTGCTGGCCGGGCGAAGTCCAGGCCGGGATCACCCCATCGGCACTTGCGGCCACCTCCCCTCCCAGCGGCGTCAGCTTGGCGCCCAGTAACGCAGGATCCTTTTCCGCAGCCTGAGCCGAACAAATCGCAGTCGATGCGGCAATGGCCACGAGCAGATGCCTGACGCCACGACAGGTGGAAATGCCGACTTCTGGTCGCTCAATCACTTCATTCATTGGAGGATCCTCACGGGGCTTTGAGCGGTGGCGAGATCATCCCGGAAGGGGAATCAGCAGTACCGCGCGTTCTTAATCAAATGACATGATCATGCGACCAAGTCTATTGATTAAATAGCAATTCACATGCCAATCCATCAAAAGGCATAAATACCCTTATTTATCATTCTGTTACGATTTATTAGCCCAAAATCAGCGGTGCGCACATCGCCTGCACCGCACCAGGTGTGTCACCAGGCCGCACCACTTTGGGAATTAACGGAACACATGTTACGAATTAGTTTCCGAATTGCGGGCACAGGCGCAAATGTTCGGCATCAGTAGCGGCCGCGTAGGCGCCGGGGGCATCGCAGCCTGCACCATGGCTGGAAGAACGAGGATCCTGTAGCATCCGCGCCATTGCCACCGGGACGCTGTAAACGGCATCGCCACAGAATGGAGGTTCGTACGATATGGCTAGAGTGGGCGCTGAACTGCGTAGACAGGACTTTGTAGAAGCAACCATCAAAGTGATTGCTGAGTATGGCGTGGTCGATGCAACGACCCGGCGTATCGCTGCTGCCGCAGACAGTCCCTTGGCATCACTGCACTACGTGTTTCATACGAAGGACGACCTTTTTTATGCAGTCTATGAGTCGCTTTTCAGCCAACTGAAACAGGCCCTGGAGCATGTACCTGCCAGTGCTACTGCAGCTGAAAGCGCGGCAGAGATGCTTCGCCAATTAATCGCATGGCTAACCGCGCATCCCGATCTGACCAGGGCACAATCCGAGCTGTTCTTCTGGACCCTGCGCAACAAGCCAGATCTGGCGAGGAAGATCTACACAATGGCCACTGAAGCCACAGAACAAGCCATGGAAAGGGCTGTAGGATCGCAACTCGACAAGCCCCGCCTGAAATCCGCCAGCCGCCTACTCGTTCAGTTGGCCGATGGCCTACTCATTGCCTGGCCGGCCCATGGAGATCTGGAGCAGTTGAAGGTCGAAACGGAGACGGCCTGCCTAGCACTGAAGCTGCTCGTAGAAAATCTTTAAATCTCTCACTCCAGCCCCTGCGTTTTAATTCTGCGGGGATGGAGTAAGTTCGAACCACCTCAGAACGATCGCTCAGCACCAACGTCCTGGTAATCACACCCAGAAAGCCATGGACCGCCGCCGAAGGTATGATGCATCGGGCGCATCCGGCTCGGCGAACGGAGCCTGCCACCAAATGCTCTTGGTAACTGATGCCGTTGCCTGGACGCCGCAACCTAGATGATTGGCGGCCCCATCAGAGAAGCGCGACGGATGTCGCAAGTGTAATGACGAGTGAAGTTCCAGCCCCGCCAGAATCTCAATTTGCCTGAGGTCGAGCGCTGATCTGATGCGTTGCTCGACCGCACCAGCACGATGCTGCGCTGACTCCCGGCAAGCGCAGATCGCGCGTTGATACCAGCACTCAGTAATGCCTGAATATCTCGCCAATGCTGGCTACCGGATGTCCGATACGCGGGTCATCCACTCGACTTGGAGTGGCTGGTTTTAGAAAGTACACGGCGCCGAAGACCAGAGCGAGACTCAGAAAGGCAAACGTGAAGTGACGCATCGCGAACCTCCAGCATTGGTGCTTTTTATTATTGATGGCCCCAGTCTGGTCATTGGTCCGCGCGAAAGCTTGGCATATTGCGCCACTAAATAATCATTTTGCGCAGGATGATTCCTCGCTCCAAAGGTTGCCAAGCCATGCTGTAGTATCGTCATACCAGCACTACGCAAAGTGGCGTGTTATCCCCGCCCCACTAGCGTTGGCCGCTGTACCGCACCTTGCTGAATGAATCGCCCAGGCATCCAAATGGCTTCTCTTGTCCGCGGTTTCGCTCTATCAGAATTTGATGAGTTCGCGATCAGCCAAGGGCTCGAACCGCAAACCATCCTGGCTGAAGTCGGACTCCCCAACGACGCGATGGACGGTTTGATCTCCGGCGCCCAATTCGTTGCTCTGCTGGAGCTGTGCGCGACGCGATCACGCAATCAACTGTTTGGGCTGCAACTCGGTCTCCACCAGGGGGCACAGGCCCTAGGCAGCTTGCTATACGTGGTGAAAAGCACCAGTACATTGGGCCAGGTGCTCGAGGCATTGACTCAGTGCTTCCACTTTCATAGCACCGGAGCGGACCTCCACCTTGAACGACAAGGCGGGACTGCGCGACTTCTCTACGATGTGACCGACGGCGATATCATGCTGGTAAGGCAGACTGTGGAGCTGGCCATGGGAGTCTGTGCTCGGCTCATCCAGGACTTGCTGGGGCACCCATGGAACCCCCTCGGATTGCTACTGCGACATCCTGCAGGAGAAAAGCCAGGCGCCTACAGGCACTTTCTCGGTGTCACACCGCACTTTGGCAGTTCGGTCAATGCGTGGGTTTTCGATGAGTCGTTGCTGGAGTCACCGCTGAGCGCCATAGATGAAGGGTTCCATGTGCTAGCCAAACATCATATTGGCGAACTGACCCAGATCACCTCGCAGGAACTCCCCTCTTACGTAAAAAAGCTGCTGCGCAGGCACCTGCCCAACAGCCGGGCCACTCTCGATCAAGTCGCCGACCAGATGCGGATCAGTCCTCGAAGCCTGCAACGATACCTGCAATCAGAGAGCACGAGCTTTCAAAAGCTACTCGACGAGACACGGCAATCTATGGCCAATCGATACATATGCGACTCATCGCTGAGCCTGACACAGCTTTCGGAATTGCTGGGCTATTCTGACCTCAGTGCTTTCTCCCGCGCTTTCACTCGCTGGAATGACATGAGTCCTCAGAAATGGAAGCAACGCCATCGGGTTACCCGATGGTCCGCTACCCTAGGATTCAGCGAAAAGTCGCCTGCTCATGAAGCCCAGCAGCTCGCATCAATCGACAGCTCTGATGTCGAGTAATGACTTTCTGTAGGTCTCCTGCCAAAGTCACGAATGCTAGGCCGTCCAGAAGGCACAAAAAATGCCGTTCACTCCGTTGATTCGAGCCATCAGCCTCACGGGCTTCAGGGAGTTTGCCTCTCGCCAGGGCCTCAATCCGATTGAAATGCTTCGGCGCGCTTCATTACCGCAAGAAATATTGCGAAGGCAGGAGGACCTCCTCTCCTACCGCAGATTCTGCGACCTACTTGAGCTGTGCGCTCTTTACTCTGGCAATGCTTTGTTCGGCCTGCAGTTCGGTCTCTATCAAGGAGTCGGTGTATTCGGTGACCTGTTTTATCTGATACGAAACGCTAAAACGGTAGGGGCTGCCCTGACCGAACTGCAAGCCAGCTACTCGCTGTATTTCAACGATGCGGAGATAGGGCTCGAGATCAAAGATGGGCGGGCAGTACTCAGCTATAGCCCGATCGAACGCGATATCCCCGGGTTACGGCAGGTGGAAGAGTCGTCGTGCGGGATCGGATTGCAGTTGATGCGGACCCTTGTCGGCAAAAACTGGCAACCCAAAGCAATACGAATTCGGCACTTACCCCTCCAATCCGAGTCAAGCTATCGGCAGACTCTCGGCCAACTACCCATTTTTGGCGCTCCTCGTGCCGAGATGGAGTTCGACGCGTCCGATCTTTCACTACCCTTGAACTCGGCAAACGAAACGCTTCATAGATTGATAGCCGAACACATGAGCAAGATCGAACGGCTGGCGGCCGATGAGTTACCCATCTACGTCAAGCAGCTGCTGCGATATCTACTACCCGGCGGGCGTACAACTACTGAGAAAATCGCCGCTTGTCTGGCTATCCAACCACGCACGTTGCAGCACTGGCTTGCACTCGAAGGCACCTCCTTCCAGCAGCTCTTGGATGAGGCTCGTCAGGAAATGGCGCAGCAATATCTCGAAAACCCGGCGATAAGTATCGCGCAGATGTCTGGGCTATTGGGTTATTCGAACCCCAGCGGATTGAGTCGTGCATTCAATCGATGGTTCGGAATAAGTCCATTGGAATGGCAAGAGAAACATGGCATCAAGAGGCAGCCTCGGCTCCTGCGCAATACTCGCCCAAGGGCGCATAGCTGACACTCCAGCTCTCTGTCGCCCCAGGAGCTTATCAACAGCGACTATGAACTCGCTGGCTGAGCGGAGGCTCGAGAACTCTACAGACGGGTACATCCTATCCGATATAAAAAAACCGCCCCGTAGGGCGGCAAAGGGTAGGCTTTCTGCCCACCATGGAGTAATCCCGCGCAGAGACTTCATCCGCAATGGATAGCAAACCAACTAGCGAGGAGCTAGCGCAAGCGATTGAAAAGAGGTTTCCTTCGCGCGTACCAGCGCAACATACGCGTAATACAATTGAATCGCACCGTAAGACCAGGTGATAAAAGCCCAAGTCATGAAAATCATATGCGTGTTGTCGCCTGGGATCGGGAAGAAGTCATATGTGATTGCTACAGCCAGTGCGACCAATCCTCCAACTGCAGTAGCCAATGCGTGCAAAGTCTCTCTCGCACGCACCAGTTGCGAAACGAAGTAGAAAAGAAAAATCGTGTAGCCCGACCACATAACTACGTAGAAATAAGGACGCACGCCATCAAGGAAGCCAGCCAGGAATACGACGAATGTTCCGGCAAACGCAGCCGCAAACAGCAGGACCTCTATAAAAACCGACGGCTTATAATTATGGGTAACCGCCATCAAACCAAGAACAGCAATAATCGGCATACCGAAACTACGGGAAAACGAATCCAGATAAAGCGAAATCCCCAGATTGAATTCAGATCCAGTAGCAATGAATATGCAGAAATTGGTAGCAGAGAAACCAACAATCCACAACTCCAAGCCTAGTAAATAGTTTTTTTTCTTAAAGAACTTTGCACCGTAGATCCACCCGGAGAGCGCCAACACAACACACGAAACAAGTGCACATAAATCTCTGATTTCCATAATGGAAGCCTCTATCAAATACTCAGTTCGAGAAATCACTTCACCAAAGGAGCGAGTGCAGCAAGATATTCGGCCAGCGCCTTGCGATCATCCTCGGAAAACCTCGCAATAACAGCTGTCATCGAGCCCGACGGATCCTTACGTGTGCCCTGGGCAAATCATTCAGCTGCCTGAGCAGATAGTCGTGTTCTTGTCCGGCCAAGCGAGGAACCCGATCCCTCCCCTCCAGGACCACGAAGGACTGGTTGCCCACCGAGAGCAGGTCGCGGGCTGCGGTCAATCCGGCCAGGCCCGCGCCGATGATGGCGGTCGCCTGCATCACTGGTGGACGTATCGGCATGTGCCAATCCAATTTTCAGGCCCAAGCTTCCCACCGCCACCGAGGCTCCGGTAAGTTTCAATAGCGGCCTACGTTGTGAATCCAACTTGGTGTCAGATGTGGGATTTCTGGCCATTCTCACAACCTCAGGTAATTATTATTAATGTCAACTAGCCCACCAGAAATTTGGGCACAGTAATTGCGCTACCGGCATGACAATCCGAAAAAGAAATGAGTTATCGAGATAATTACTCGAACAATCTCTTTCAAATTGGCACGCATGCCTTCAAGTTTTTAAAGCAACCGACGGTGTTCTCACCTAGCTTGCAGCAGCGGCTTTACGAACTTTGCGGTCCGTCCATTCGTCATACTTCCTGGCCGCCGCAAAAGTGGCTTTGAGGGCACACCATTGGAATGGCTCCGGCAGCATGGAAGGCGTCTTATGGTGTAATGCCGTCAAGAGCGGGTTCTCGACACCGTTGATTCTCTCGGCAAGCAACTGCCCCATGAACGAATGGGTGGCGAGACCATGGCCCGAGCAACCAGCCACATAATGGATGTTCTGCTGCGCCCCGGTTACGCCCACCACAGGCAGCGCGTCGTATGCTGCGCTGATGTATCCGCTCCAGCAATGCTGGATACCCAGGTCCGGCAGGTTGGGGAAGCGCTCACGCAACGTCTGCGCCAATGCGCCATAGGCGCCGTTGTCCGGCACGTTGGGAGTCTTCGAACCGTAGACATAGTTCAGCTTCTTGACGGTCAACACCATCGTGTTGTGCGCCGTCAGGCGGTGACTCTCCATGGTCAGGTGCGGGGTGATGATTCCCTCTCGGCCGTGCCAACCGAGCGACGCCAACTGCTTCGAAGACAGCGGCTGGGTTTCGATCGCCGAAACCCGTATTGGCGCAACCTTGTTACGCAGCAGCCCCAACTGTGGCGTGTAAGCGTTGGTCGCCAGCACCATGAGTGGTGCGCTTGCGCTACCGCGAGCGGTCTTGCAGGTAATGGTCGGACCCTCGCCGTAGGAGAGCAGCGGAGTTTTTTCGTACAGCTTCACCCCTGCCTGGAGCGCCGCACGGCGCAACCCGCTCACGTACTTTCCCGGATGCAGCGTACCGCCGCGCTGCTCGGAGCCGAACAGGAAGGCTGGCGGAATTCCACGCACACGCATTTCGGCCTGGTCCACGAAGCGAGTGAAAGAACCCAGCTCGCGGCCGACTTCCATGCACTTGCGTAGCCACTTTTCCTGTGAGGGATGTACGGCAGCCCGGATGACACCGGAAGGGTTGTAGTCGCAGTCGATGCCTAACTCGGTCATCCGTCTTTCCACGTAGCACACAGCCTCGTCGTAGAAACGGATGAACTTCCGCGCATGTTCAATACCGACGCGTCTTACGAAGAACTCGAACTCGATCCCCATGCTGCCAAGCAGATAGCCGGCATTTCGCCCACTGGCGCCGAAGCCGCCGAACTCCTGCTCCAGAACGATGACTTTTGCGCCGCGAGCGGTCAGCTCAAGCGCCGTGGACAAACCGGCAAAGCCTGCTCCAACCACGATTACATCGGCGCTGACACGCCCCTCCAGCTCCGGCTGCTGATCAACCGGTCGCTCCACCCACCCGCCAAGGCTGCGAAACCGCAGCGATCCGAAATCGCTACCGGCTAGTTCGTTTCTACGGTTCATGCACTGCACTCCTGGCGGGTTCAGTTGTTGTTTCACAGCACTGTAACGCTGCACTACATTTTACGCAACACATGTTATTTAATCATTTGTTACACAAATAAAATCCTCCCCGATAGCCCAGTAGTAGAAACGAGTTACCGCGCCTGATCGGCAGGCGCAGGGCTGGACAGGGGGGCAATGCAGAAGGCGCGGCATAGGTATTGACACACCGGCGGCCAGGAAAAGCTTGGCGCTGCCGAACCGCAAGACAGGGGATGACCACAATGAAACGGCGGGGTCGTGACCATCCCCAGCGGATGCTTTATATGTTCGCCGGCTCGCGGTAGTTGACTGGAGTACCCAGCCAGCCAGCCCAGCGTTTTTCCCAATACAGGTTATGGAGCTGGGTCACTTGTTTGCCTGGCCCGGCCATGTCACCCAGCAGTTTTCCATCAACGCTGTTTATCGGCATGATGCCGCCGGCGGTCGAGGTCAGAAAGGCTTCATCGGCATCATGCAACTGATCGACGTGCACCCGTTCTACACGAGTCGGCATACCGACCTCCTGGGCAAGTTCCAGGGTGGTCTTGCGGGTAATTCCCTCCAGACAGCCGCTGTCCGGAGTAAACAACGTACCGTCCTTGATCAAGAATATATTGGAACCGGGCGCCTCGGTCAGGTAACCATCCGCATCGCACAGCACAGACCAGTCACAGCCGTTCTGCTTCGCCTCAACCAGCGAAAGCTTCAAATCCATCCAATGGAAGTTCTTGGCCGTCGGGTCCACCGCTTTGGGCGGTATGCGAATATATTTCTGGCTGACCATAAGGTCGATTCCGCGAGATCGCATCTCATCGTTCGCAATATAGGCGTAGGGAACGACAAAGGCGTAGAAGCAGTTCTTGTACGCGCTGAGGTCACCGCGTTTTTTCGGCGTCTGACCGCGTGTTACACACCACCAGATATAAGCCTCTTGGGTACCTGCCAGCTTGACCAGGTTGGTCAGGACTTCCGCTGTTTGTGATTTGCTATAGGGATTGTTCAGGAAAAACTTCTCACAAGCCCTTCCAAACCGGTCGAGGTGATCCTCAAGTCGAAAAATAAAGCCTTTGCTGGCGCTGACAACATCATAGGCCGCATCGGCGTGAATGAAGCCGGTATCGGTAATCGGGATCGCTGCTTCGTCTATGCTGCAATAGATGCCATTGATAAAAGCCGATCCATGAGCATATTTCGGATCGTGCTCCAGCCGGATATGAGCTGGATCGTTCTGCATAATATGCTCAGCTTGAATAATTTCCACAGTAGACCCTTACTGTTTATTTCCAGTTAAAATCAAGTGCGGCGTGACGCCCTCTCTCCGACCGTGCCAATCGAGCAATGCCAATTGTCCTGGAGAGAGGGCGTCGCAACGAGCCGAGACACGCCCCTCTCCCCTGAGCTACGCCTTCCTGGAACCGTCGGTACATTGGGGGCTTTCCGCCGGTCTCATGATCCAGCGTCCGCCGATCTCCATTTCTCCAGACCTTCCTAGAATCCTTTCCCTACTTCCGTGAACGAGGGCATGTCGAGCAGGTCGCGCGGCTCTCGCATCTGGCCATCGATTTCCACCCACCCCAGAAGTGTCTGGCTGGCACCCCAGCCGAGCAGACGCTGCAGTTCTTCCGGCAGTTGGCGGACGCGATCAATCGGAATGGAGAGGAGGTGGTTCTCTTCCGAGCGCAGGAATGCCAGGTCATAGGCCATGGAGAGCCCCGTCCGCGGATGATCCGACTTGTTGGCACCACCACCGTGATAAACCGAGCCCATCCATAGAAGTGCCGATCCGGCCGCCATTTCTGCCGGGACGGTTTCTTCCTGAGTTGGCATTCGCTCATCGTCCCATGTGTGACTGCCAGGGATGACACGGGTAGCCCCGTTCTCTTCGGTGAAGTCGGAAATGGCCAGCATGATTTGCAGCCTGGCCTCGCGGCCGTACTGCGGATGACGCCAGAGCGACGTGGCATCATCGCGATGCAGAGGCTGCAAGCCTTGCCCCGGACAGATCTGGATAGCCTGGGTGAAGCTGAGTTGAATATTGGGCGCAACCTCGACACGCTCACTTCCGCTCCATACATGGGTCGGGGTTTGCAGGATTCTCTTCGCCGATTCGATAAAGAGTGGATTCAGCGCAACACTCACTGCCGCATCGCTTCGCGCGATCAGGCGGGCGACACGTCGAGTTTGCGTACCTGCAAAATAGGCATCCTCACCATAAGGCGTTTCATTCAGATAGCTGTCGAGCTCTCCGCGAAGAGCTTCCAGATCATGGCCTGAAATAAAGTTGGAAATGATCACACCGCCATCACGCTTGATGACTTCAACCACTCGCTCAACTGGCTCACTGCGATCTAAGGTCGTCAGTTTTTCCGTATCCATTTGCACGCCTCATTACCTGGTTTGATGTTGTGAAGACCGTCAGAAGCCTGCGTCGCAGTGCACTCTGATTCTCCGTCCTCGCCGGCAATCACCAGCGCCGCGACGGAAATATTCCGCCGTCAAAGAGCTCCACCGGACACCTCACCGCAAACAGGAAAGTCGATGCGCTGGCGCCGAATGACTTCTTTCATTGGCGGGACCTCGTGGACGCCCTGGCTGTCCAACTGACCGCTCTGGAATCAAGCATTGGGCAATGCCAGACATTTTAGTTACCAGATATGATCAAATGAACAAGTCACTTGATCAAGAGCAAATCATGTGCCAAAAAAAGAAGGGCAGGTACAACACCGGGAAAATCAGGTAGTTGGGCCTTTGTCGAACCAAGAGGAGTGATACTCGCGTACTCAAATCGTGCACCGGCTTGTTTCGGCATGGCGCACCAATCTGAGTATTTACGAAACAGTCGTTACCTTAATGGTGCACGGGAAGGCATCGTGGACACGCATCAGAGCCCCATCGCTCGGGCAGGACTCATGACCCGGTGAGCAGGCAGCCATGCGGTAGCCTCCGCGCCGCCGACACCAAGCCAGGTAGCAAGCGGCAATGCCGTAGTAAAGGAGAGGCCGTATGGCCAGAATTGGCGCTGAACTGCGCAGACAGGACTTTATAGAAGCCACCGTGAAAGTGATTGCGGAGTATGGGGTAGCCAATGCGACAACCCGGCGTATCGCTATGGCTGCAGGCTCTCCGCTCGCCTCGCTGCACTACGTATTCCACACCAAGGACGAGCTGTTCTATGCGGTCTACGAGTCGCTGATCAACATCCCCCAACCATCCCTGGAGCATATGCCGGCCGGCACCACCACAGCGGAATACGTAGCTCAGATGCTACGCCAGCTGGTCAGATGGTTCGCCGCCCACCCCGACCTAGCCACGGCACAGTTCGAGCTGTACATCTGGACCTTGCGCAATAACCCGGAAATGGCCGGCAAGATCTATGCGGTATCCGGCGAGGCCACGGAACAGGCAATCGACCGGATCACCGGCTCCACGCTGGACAAGGCCACGCTGACGACAATCAGTCGCCTACTCATCAATCTGTTCGATGGCCTGCTGCTTGCCTGGTCCGCCCATTGCGACCTGCAACGCCTGGAGGCGGAAACCGAGACAGCGTGCCGAGCGCTGGAGCTGCTGGTGGCCAGCTATTGAGCCCGCGACACCCTCGCACAGCATCATCAACATCGCCTCCATGCTCGGCCTGCGGGTCGGCACCGGCTACAGCCACTACTGCGCAGCCAAGGCGGGCGTGGTACAGCTGACAAAATCGCTGGCACTGGAACTCGCCCGCTACCGCATCCGCGTCAACGCCATTGCCCCCGGCTACTTCAGGACGGAGATGACCGACGGTTACTTCGACGGCGACAAGGGCCAGGCTTACATCCGCGATGCGGTGCCCCTGCGCCGCCTGGGCCAGCTGGAGGAACTGGAGGGGCCCTTCCTGCTGTTGGCCAGCGAAGCCGGGGCATATATGTCCGGCGCCGTACTGGCCGTAGATGGCGGACAACTGGTCGGTAGCCTCTAGTACCCCGCACTCATGTGCCGTACAACGTCCCGTGAGTGCTCGGCGCTTGCACTGCCGCTCCGTTCACGGAGGAACGCGGATGGGTGCTTTCTTCGGTCATTTTCCCTATGCTGGGTCAGACTTCGACGCATTGCGGCCTCGCTGCGGCAATTGCGACTCCGATTGACTGACCGATGAAATTGCATATTCCCAATGCCAGAGCCTCGCCCCCGTCCTTCCCTCAGCGCCGACCATCGCGCCAATGAAAGCGAAACCAATCCCGTCAATCGTCGGGGGCGCCCCATGGGAGACCACAACGCGAAACGGGCCGAGTTGCTCGCCGCCGCGATTGCAGTAATCGCCGAGGACGGCTACGCCGGCGCCTCGATGCGCAAGGTGGCAAAGCACGCTGGATGCACGACCGGAGCCGTGACCTATTACTTTGCCAACAAGGAAGAGATGGTCAGTGCCGTAGCCCAGAACTTGTTCGACAAGGTCGAAGCGCTCATGGAAATCAACCGCGACCGACTCGACGTCAAGTCGCTCATCCAGCAGTGGCATCAATGGATCAGCTTCGAGGATCTGGACAGCTGGCTCGCCTGGCTGCAACTGCTCTCCCATGCCCGCCACGAGCCTGCATTCAGCAATGTCATCAAGCAGCGTTACGCCCATTTCCACCAGATCTCCGCTTCGTTGATCGAGGAGGGCCAGCGCCAGGGCAAAATACGCGACGATATTCCCGCCGACGTGCTTTCGGATCAGATCAGCGCCTTCAGTGATGGCTGGCTCATGATGCTGCCGATCGACCCCGAGCGTTTCAGCGCGGAGCGGGGACAAGCATTGCTAGACGCGCTCATCGTCCTGATTTCCCCACCCAAGGCTCCTAGGCGCACGTCCAAGGCAATGACCACCGCGCAATAAGCATTCCCCCCTCTCGGAGGGCTGCGTCGCGACATGCCGGCCCTCCTCCACAACCGTCCTGTCCGGCTGCCCTTCGCCCTCCCTCAGAGGCAACTGCGTTCCGCCGGGTCTTACTTCACTCCTGCCCATTCAGTTCAAGCGCGAGACATCCACGGGAAGGACGAACTACCAGAGAGATCCATCGCTGCCTGAAACGCTACATGGTCGGAGAGCTATATCCGCTGATACTGGCTGATCTGTGGTCTGTCCCGGAGCTGGTGGACAGGTAGTTAAGAGTTACTGCTCGCATAGCGCCGTTCAAACTCCATCGGGCTGAGATAGCCCAGCGTCGAGTGGCGGCGACGGTGATTGTAAAAGCGGATGTAGTCGAACAGGTCGGTTTTCGCCTCGTGGTAGCTGGCATAGCGCGTCAGGTACACCCGCTCAGCCTTCAGCGAACGGAAGAAGCTCGCGGCGTTGTCCCAGCAGTTCCCGGGACGTGAATGGCTGGGCACGATTCGATGTCGCCGAAGTAAGGCCAGGTAGTCGTACGCGCAGTATTGGCTGCCTCGATCCGAGTGCAGCAGCACTTCTTCTTTCGGCTGTCGGCGTGCAATGGCCATCTCCAGCGCGGCGTGTACCAAGGCCTGCTGCATGCGGTGGTGCATCGCCCAACCGACGACGGCTCGTGAATAGAGATCGAGCACGACTGCCAGATACAGCCAACCTTGGGCCGTCCGCACGTAGGTCATGTCCGAGACCCAGTGCCGATTGGCGCGATCCGAGGCTAACTGGCGATCCAGGTGGTTCGGGGCAATCGGCAGAGCATGACGACTGCTGGAAACCAGCCGCCAGCGCTTGCGCGAGCGAACGCGCAGACCGGCTTCGCGCATCAGTCGAGCAACTCGGTGTCGACCACACGCATGCCCCATGGCCGCCAACTCGGCCTTGATTCGGCGATCGCCATAGATCCCATTCACCTCATAGTGGATGGTGCGGATCTCCTTGCTCAGACTCCGATTCGCCATCTCTCTCGCCGAAGGTGGCCGCTGCTGCCAGGCATAGAAGCCGCTGCGGGATACGTGCAGCAGCCGGCACATTGGCGCTACGGGATAGCGACCAGCCAACGCCTCGATGGCGCGGAACTTCACTTCGTGGGCTGCGAGAAGATGGCGAGCGTCTCGGCTACATGGCGAAGCGGCGTGCCGGCAAGTACCTGATCTACCGCCTCGCGTTTGAAGGATTCGGGAAAACGTCGTCTGGTCTGGGTCATGAACACTCCTTGCGGTGGACATTATCCACCTTAAGTCAGTGTCCACTCAGCCCGGGACAGACCAAGGCTCACGCTTTCCAGATATCGTGTGAGCCTATCCTAGCTAAGCTCATGTATGATGTGAAAAGCTAAATGAGGAGAAACATAATGCGACTGCTTCATACTATGTTACGTGTAGGTGATCTCGATAAATCCTTGGACTTCTACACCAGAATCCTGGGAATGACCCTACTGCGCAAGTCGGATTATCCTGAAGGTAAGTTTACCTTGGCTTTTGTCGGCTATGGAAATGAAGAAGACAGCAGCGTTATCGAACTAACCCACAACTGGGGAGTGGATAGCTACGAAATTGGAACTGGCTATGGCCATATTGCCCTTGAAGTTCAAGACGCTGCCAAAGCGTGTGATGACATCCGAAATAACGGCGGCACTGTTACGAGAGAAGCAGGACCTATGAAGCACGGCACGACGGTCATCGCCTTCGTTTCTGATCCGGACGGATACAAAATAGAATTAATTGAAAAGAATTAATATACTTGGCGAGGCACCAGCCTCGCCAATCTAACCTTTAGAACGCAACGACTCATTCTGCAACTCCATAATCTCCAATACTAGCGAAACTTCTCTAGCTAAAGCCTTTTCATATTCCTCCTTGTAGAATTTTAACTGCGACTTTAAATGCTCTAATTCCTGTGAGCTTTGACCTAAAGAAAAAGCACGCTCAAACTCTGAAGCTGCCTTATCTATCGAAGCAATAAGGTCAGAAAAAACAGGCCGCGACCTCTTTATACTTCCTCTCTTACGCCCTGAATCGCCCCTAGTTTCGTAGACACCTCCAAGCCTCATAATGAG